>CAZGLU010000155.1:2088-4601 GCA_964526095.1 uncultured Anaerolineaceae bacterium
CTGACCGACCCGGCGGCGGCGAAAGCGCTGGTGGGGGCGGCGCTGGACCGCTTCGGGCAGATCGACGTGCTGGCGAACACGGTGGGCGGGTACCGGGGCGGGACGCCGGTCCACGAGACGGACCCGGACCAACTGGCGCTCCTGCTGGACCTCAACGCGCGGACGGCGTACACGATCAGCCAGGCGGTCATCCCGGCGATGCTGGCGCGCGGACGCGGGCGGATCGTGCACGTCGCGGCGCGGGCGGGGCTGCACGGCGGGGCGAAGATGGCGGCCTACAGCATGGCGAAGAGCGCCGTGATCCGGCTGGTGGAGGCGCTGGCGGCGGAGCACAAACACAGCGGGATCACGGTCAACTGCGTGCTGCCGGGCACGATCGACACGCCGCAGAACCGCGCCGAGATGCCGGACGCGGACCACAGCCGGTGGGTCGCGCCGGAGGCCATCGCGGACGTGATCGCGTTCCTGGCGTCCGATGCGGCGCGGGCGGTGCAGGGCGCGGCGATCCCGGTGTACGGGCGGAGTTAGGGGAAGCAGCGGTTAGCTAAGGGCTGAAAAGCAGACCTCACCCCCTCGGTCCCCCTCTCCAATCAAGTTGGAGAGGGGGAGGGCGGGCAGGTGAAGGCGGGTTTCCAAACCCGATCCTACGGAGGCGGGGCGAGGCCCCCCATCCCCTGGCCCCTTCCCCCACGCAGCGGAGGGAAGGGGGAGGCGGGCAGCGATTAGCGGATAGCTGAAAAGCGAAAAGCAAGAGTGACCCTCACCCGGAAAAGCGGTTAGCTAAGGGCTGAAAGCTAGGTGCTAGAGGCTGAAAAAGCAGACCTCACCCCCCGGCCCCCTCTCCAGCCCCGACTGGAGAGGGGGAGAGGATAGCCGGGAGTATGCGTTCAGGGCGGGATCAGAGTACCTCGCGCAGGAAGTCCACCAGGATGCGGTTGAAGGCGTCGGGCTGCTCCAGGAAGGAGGCGTGACCGGCGCCGGGGATCACGTGCAGGCGCGCGTTCGGGATCGCCTGGGCGATGGTCTCCGAGTAGTGGGGCGGCTTGAGGATGTCCCGCTCACCGACGAGGACGCAGGTGGGCAGCGCGATCTCCGGCAGGCGCACGGTCGTGTCCATGGTCAGGAAGCAGCGGCAAAGCTGGATCACCGAGGGCAGGTCCAGGGCGCGGGCGGCGTCGATGCGGCTGATCAGGAAGTCGTAGCGGGACGCGAAGAACGCCTCGCTGAAGTTCCAGTACCACGTCGAACGGTAGAACGTCTCGTGATCCCCGAAGGCGGCGATGCGCGCCCAACTGTCCACGATGGCGGCGAGCATCGGCTCGACGTGACTCACGGCGTCCGCGATGATCAGCGACCGGCAGCGGTCGGGGTAGGTGAGCGCGAAGACCTGCGTCAGCTCGCCGCCGTAGGAGATGCCGCCGATGTGGGCCGACTCGATGTCCAGCGCGTCGAGCAGGGCGGCGAGGTCGGCGGCGTGCTGCGCCCAGGTGTAGTCCGGGTCGCCGGGGCGCCACTTGGTGGAGCGGCCCTGCCCGCGCATGTCGTAGAGCAGCACGCGGACGTGCGGCGTCAGGGCGGGAAGCTGCGCGGCCCAGGTCCCGGTGCTGGCGATGATGCCGTTGTTCAGGACGAGCGTGGCCGGGCCGTCGCCGTGCAGCTCGTAGTACAGGTCAACCCCGTTGACGTTCACGGTGGGCATGGGTCACCTCCTGGGTGCAGCCCGATCCGGGCGGGCCGGGCTGGATGCGCACTTTCAGTGTAGCACCGGGGGGAGTGAGGGCAAGAATGGCCTCACCCCCCGGCCCCCTCTCCAATCAAGTTGGCGAGGGGGAGAGGGCGTAGGCCAGAAGAAGCGGCGGGGGCCGTGTGGAAGCGCGGGCGGCGTGTTATCATTGGCGCGCGAAGGCTCGGACCTCCTGGCTGCCCGCCAGCGCACCCCAAGACAGGAACAGCATGGCGCGTTCGTTGGTTCAGCGTCCCTGGTTTGCCCCGCTGCTGCTCGCGGCGGTGATCCTCGCCTTTTACGCCCACGTGTTGATCCCGCCGCCGGGCGAGATGCTGCCCGGCGATGACTTCGTACACCAGTTCTACCCATGGTTCCGCTTCGTGAGCGCGACGGTGCGGGACACGGGCGCGCTGCCGCTGTGGAACCCACACCAGTTCCTGGGGAGCAGCGTGGCCGCCAACCCGCAGATCGGGCTGCTCTACCCGCCGAACTGGCTGGTGATCCCCTTCGGGCCGGACCGCGTGACGAGCGCCGTGGCGCTGCTGATCGTGCTACATGCCGTGTGGGCGGGCTGGGGCACGTACACGCTGCTGCGGCTGTGGGGCGCGAACCGGGCCGGGGCGATCGTCGCGGCGCTGCTGGTGGCGACGGGCGGCTACTTCACGGCGCGGGTGCGGGCGGGGCACTACTCGATGATCACGGCGTACGCGTGGGTGCCGTGGGTGCTGGCCGGGTACCGTCTCGCACTGCTGCGCGGGGGATGGCTCTGGGCGCTGCCGGGCGGCAT
>CAZGLU010000155.1:4611-7899 GCA_964526095.1 uncultured Anaerolineaceae bacterium
GGCGCTCGGCCTGGGCATCCTGGCCGGGTACCCGCAGTTGATCTACTTCCTGGGCATGGCGCTGCTGCTGCACGCCGCCTACGAGGTGGTGCGCGATCCCCGGCGGCGCACGGCGCTGCTTGCGGCGCGCGGGCTGGTGGTCCTGGTCGGGGTGGGGCTGATCCTCAGCGCGGGGAGCTGGCTGATGACGCTCGACTACCTGCCCAAGGCGTCGCGCGACGAGCTTCAATCCCTGGCGTTCGCCAACGAGCACGCGCTGCCCGCCAACCGGCTGGCGCTGCTGGCGATCCCCAACCTGCTCGGCGCGCGGCTGGAGACGGACACGCCGCCCGGCTACTGGGGCGACCTGCCGCACTACGAGGAGTCGCTGGCGTATACGGGGCTGCTGCCGCTGCTGGCGCTGCCGCTGGTGCCGTTCCTGGGGAGGCGGCGGCTGTGGCTGTTCGCGGCGATCGCCGCACTCGGCGTGCTGCTCAGCCTGGGCTTCGACGGGGTGCTGTGGCTGGCGCTGTACCGCTGGCTGCCAGCGGTCCGCAACTTCCGGGGGGCGGCGCGCGCGCTGGCGCTGACCAACCTGGGGCTGGCGGCGCTGCTGGCGCTGGCGATCACGGCGCTGGCGACGACGACAGCCGCACGGCGGCGGACGATGCTGCGCCCGCTGCTGACGCGGGTCATCCCGGCAGGGCTGGCCGTGCTGTGGATCGCGGCGCTGGCGCTGACCGTCGCCCATTCGCTGCTGGTTGAGGGCGAAAGCGCGCTGCGGGCCGGGATCATGGCGCGGCAGACCGGGCTGGCGGGGTTCTACCTGATGCTGGCCGGGTTCGCGCTGTGGCTGTGGACGCGCGAGGAGGGCGGGCACGCGGTGCGGTGGGCGCTCGTGGTCACGGTCGCGGTGGCGGTGCTCGACGTGTGGCGCGTGGCGTGGCCGCTGACGTACACCACGGCGATGCAGATCTCGCCGCCGTGGCAGGAGGCGGCGGTGGACATCCCGCTCGGTGAGGCGGCGGGCTGGGGCCGGGTGATGCAGATGCCGCCCCCGCCGGGCATCCCCAACGGCGCGACGTGGACCGGGCACCTCAGCCCGCAGGGATACGACCCATCCGCGCCCGCCGGGTGGGCGGCGCTGAACAACGACGCGACGTGGAACCCGGCCAGCCCGATCAACCGGCTGTTCGGGGTGCGCTACGTCATCTCCGGCACGGAACTGGCGAACTACGGCTTCGGCGGCACGGAGGACTGGGAGCTGATCGGCATCCGGGGCGGCCTGCTGTTTTACGAGAACCCGGACCCGCTGCCGCGTGCGTTCGTGGCGTCGCGGTACGAGGTCGTGGCGGACGATGGGGCCGCGCTGCAGCGGGTCGGCAGTGGGGATGCCAGCACCGGGGAGCTGGTGATCCTGGCGCGCGAGCCGGGCTGCGACGTGAGCGGGGCGGGCGGCACGGCGGCCATCACCGACTACACGCCCAACGCCGTGACGGTCGAGGTCGAGGCGGACGGGCCGGGGCTGCTGGTGCTGTCCGACCAGTACGACGACGATTGGCAGGTCACGGTCGATGGCCGGGACGCCGACCTGCTGCGGGCCGACGTCGCGCTGCGGGCGGTGTGCGTGCCGGAGGGCGCGCATACGGTGCGCTTCACGTACCGGCCGTGGGCGCTGACGGTGGGTGTCGCCACTTCGCTGGCGGGCTGGGCGGCGATGATCCCGGCGAGCGCGGTCCTGCTCCGGCGGGCGCGGCGCGGGGACCGGGGCGAGGTCGAACGGGACGAGGTGTGATGGGCGAGGCGCTGCGGGTCCAGACGCTCGGCATGTTCCGCGTGTGGATCGACGGCGAACTGCTGCCGCATACCGTCTGGAAGCGGGAGAAGGCGCAGCGGCTGTTCCAGTTCTTCATCACCGTGATGCTGAACGACAGCCATCAGGTGCTGCCCAAGGAGCGCATCGTCGCGGAACTGTGGCCGTCGCTGGACGAGGCACGCGCCGACCGGGACTTCAAGGTGGCGCTCAACGCGCTCAACGACGCGCTGGAGCCGCGCCGGTCGTCGCGGTCGCTGTCGTCGTTCGTGGTGCGGACCGGGCTGGCCTACGGGCTGGACCCGGACGCCGACATCCACATCGACGCGGCGGAGTTCCGCGAGGGGCTGAAGCGGGCGGCGCGGATCGAGGCGACGGACGTGGACGCGGGGATCGAGGCGTACCGCGACGCGCTCGACCGCTACGCAGGCGACTATTTGCCTGACGCGCTGTACGAGGACTGGGCCAGCCTCGAACGGGAGCGGCTGCAAACGCTGTACCTGTCCGGCGCGATGCGGCTGGCGGCGCTGCTGCTCCAGCGCGAGGGGTATCAGGAGGCGGTGCACCTGTGCCAGTCCGTGCTGACGATCGACCGCTATTGGGAGGAGGCGTACCGGCTGATGATGATCAGCCACGCGCTGCGCGGCAACCGGCCGCTGGCGATCCGCGCGTACGAGCAGTGCCGCGCGGCGCTGCGCGACGGGCTGGAGCTTGACCCGATGCACGAGACGACGGCACTGTACGAGCGGATCGTGCGGGGGGAGGACCTCACGCCCTGACCCGAAGCGCGTCGGAAAGGGGTGCGCCCCCCATCCCCCGGTCCCTCCCCCACGCAAGCGGTGGGGAGGGGAGCGACGGGAGGAAGAACCGGGCGGGTTTGCAAACCCGCCCCTACGGCGGCGGGTGCGACTGGGGTGCAACTGCGGGCGTGTATACCAGAGGAAAGGATCAGCGCGGAGAGGGTATCGGATGAACCAGGACGTTGTATCGTTTGTGCTGCGCTTCGTGCGCGAAGAAGGGGACGGCCAGGCGCGCTGGCGCGGCGTGATCAAGCACGTGCAGAGCGACGACACCGCCGACTTCGCGCGCTTCAGTGACGCGCTGGACTTCATGCAGGAGCGTGTCAACGACACGATCCGGCATTCGTTCGCGGACGACGAACAGCCCGGCCCGGAGAAGATATTCGCGGAAACGGCGCGGCTGTGGGGCGAGATGGCGCCGCGCTACACCGATATGATGTTGCAATCGATGGAGGTGTTCCTCGAACAGGGGCGGCGCATGGGCGAGACGCTGGCCGAGTCGTTGGCGAGCCGCGCCGTGGCCGTGCAGCAGTCCGAGCAGGGGCAGCAGGGGCGGCTGATCGCGATCATCGAGCGGCTGGCGGGGCAGGTCGAGGCGCTGACGGCCAAGGTGGACGAGCTGGAAGGGCGGCTGCGGGATGACGCGACCAGATCGGAAGAGCACACGTCTGAACTCCAGTCACGAGATTCCATCGC
>CAZGLU010000156.1:0-7841 GCA_964526095.1 uncultured Anaerolineaceae bacterium
GCCGGCTCGCGGAAGACCTGCACGCGCGCGGCCTGCCGCTACACGTGCCCCGGCTGGCCGGCCACGGCACGCACCCGGAGATCATGCGTTCCCAGCGTTGGGTCCACTGGTACGAGGACGAACTGGACGCGATCGCGCTGCTGCGCGCCCGCTGTCGCAAGGTGTTCGCCGTGGGCCTGTCGATGGGCGGGCTGCTCAGCCTGCGGGCCGGTGCAGCAGGGCTGGTCGATGGCGTGGTGGCGCTGGCGGCGCCCATTTTCGTGGACCGGCGCGGCCTGCTCTTCGCACGCTGGATCGGCCTGCTGCGGCCCTATATCGCCAAGGCGAACTGGCCCAGCGCCCTGGACGAGCAGGTGCGCGCCATCCAACGCAAGCTGGGCACTGAGGATTATGGCCGTCTGGATTACGGCATACAGCCCACGGCATCGGTCGTCCAACTGGCCGCGCTGATGCGGGACGTGCGCCGCTGGCTGCCCCTGCTGACGGTGCCCCTGCTGCTGATCTATTCCAGGGCGGACGAAACGGTGCCGTACCGCAACCTGGACTACATCGCGCGGCGCACGCGCAGCCAGGACCTCGTACAACACACGCTCGAACGCAGCGGGCACGTCCTGACCCAGGATGTCGAGCGTGAAACGGTGTACAACCTGATATGGGACTTCCTCGCCGCAAGGCTAGACTAGAAGGCAGCACACTCGACCATGTTGACGTTATGGCGTGACCTGGGCCGCGATACCCGCTGGGTGATGGCCTCCTACTGTCTGTGGGGTGTGGGCGAAGGGCTGTGGCTCTACATGCAGCCGCTTTACGTCAAGTCGTTGGGGGCGACCCCGGCACAAACGGGCCTCGTGTTGAGCATGTGGGGCGTCGCGCGGCTGGTGTTCATCCTGCCCCTCGGCGTCCTCGCGGACCGGACGCCGTCCCGCCGGTTGATGCTGCCCGGCTGGTACGCGGGCCTGGTGGGCGTGCTGCTGATCGCCGTCGCGCCGGACTGGCGGTGGGCGCTGCCCGGCTTCCTGTTCTACGGCCTGTCCGCCGTGGTGATCCCGGTCACGAACCTGTACCTGACGCAGAGCATCCGCCACGACCCGACGCGCCGCCCCGACCTGCCGATCCAGGCGTCGCTCACGACGCTATGGGCCGCGTACTCGTTCGGGTTGGTCGTGTCGCCCTCGGTTGGCGGGGCGCTGGGCGATGTGCTGGGCCTGCGCGCTGTGTTCCTGATCAGCACGGTCGGCTTCGCGCTGAGCACGCTGGCGATCCGCCGCACGAGCGACTACCCGGCCCCGGAGCGCCCGGCCCACGGCTACGACTACCGGGGCCTGCTGCGCCAGCGGTCGGTGCAGGTCGCGTTCCTGATGGTCACGCTCGCGTTCGTGGCGCTGTACGTGGGCGTGTCGCTCGCGCCGCAATACCTGGAAGAGGTGGACGGCTTCTCCCGCGCGTCGATCGGCGTGTTCGGCTCGTTGAACGCGCTCGGCACGACGGTGCTCAGCCTGGGGCTGGGCCGCTTCTCGTCGCAGCGCGGGTTTTCTGCTAGCCTTATACTAGCGTTTTTATCGTTTGGGCTGCTGCTGCTCACCGGCGCCTGGCCGGTCGTGGTCGTGGCCTATTTTCTCCTGGGCGCGTATAATGCCGCCCGCCCGCTGGCGGTCAGCGTCATCAGTGAGCGGGTGGCCGAGCACCAGCGCGGCGTGGCGTATGCGCTGGTGGATACGCTGGCCGGGCTGGCATACCTGGTCGGCAACGTGGCCGCCGGGGCGCTGTATGGAGGTGATGCAGCGTGGCCGTTCTGGGCGGGCATGGCGGGCATCGCGGCGGCGCTGCTGCTCGCGCTGGCGATCCCACCCGCGCCCCAAACATGGAACGCACCGGCCCGGCCTGCGTATACGTCCGTAGAAGATGGATCGAATGAGGCGAACTGGAATGAGCAAACAAAGCCGGAAGAACTACGACCCTGACATCCTGTCGCGGCTGTGGAGCAACCTGATGCTCTCCGCGCGGCTGCTGTTCGACCGCCGCGTAGGCGGCACTACGAAGCTGATCCCGCTGCTGGCGGCGCTGTACATCCTCTCCCCGATCGACCTGGTGCCGGACCTGCTGCTGCCGTTCGGCGTGGTCGATGACCTGGGCGCGCTGCTGCTGGGCTTGCAGTTGTTCATCCGCAACGCGCCGCCGGAGGTCGTAGAGGAATACCGGGGGCGGGTCGCGGACTTCGCCGGGACCGCACAGCGCCGCGTGCGCCCCGACCAGCAGAACGTGATCGAGGGACGCTATCAGGTGAAGGACGAATAACGGCGTGGCGTTCGTCTACCTGATCCGCCACCCGCACACCCAGCAGGTTCGGACCGTGCCTACGTCACAGTGGGCCTTGAGCGAGGAGGGCCACGAGCAGATGCGCAGGCTCGTGGCGGCGCCCTTCTGGCGCTGTGTGTCCACGGTTTACACCAGCCGCCAGCCCAAGACGACGCTCGTAGGCGACGCGGTCCGCGCCGCCCACGGCATCCCGTCCGTGGCCGTCGATGACCTGGGCGAGGCGCGCCGTGAGGAGTGGGTGGTGCCGGACAGCTTCCAGGCGGCCCAGGCGGCGTTCTTCTCGCGCGTGCATACCGCCCCGCTGCCCGGCTGGGAGCCAGCCCTCCACGCCCAACGCCGTTTCACCGCCGCCATCGAGCAGGTGCTGGCCCGCCACCATCCGTCTGAGTCGGTCGCGATCGTGTCGCACGCGTCCGTGCTGACGCTCTACGTCGCCCACGCGCTGCACGAAGCGCCCTCCTACGACGCATGGCGCACGCTGGGCTTCGCCGCCGTCATGGCGCTCGACCGCAAGTCGCTGCACCCAATCACGGACTTCATCGACCCACCGTACGCAGGTTTACCTTACCACGAGGGCAGACGGACCGGATGACGATCGGGATCCTCGCTGACACGCATAACCACGTCGCCAACACGCAGCAGGCGCTCGAGTTGTTCCGCGAGCGCGGCATCACCCAGCTTATTCACTGCGGGGACGTGACCTCCGCCGAGGTCATGCTGCTTTTCGCGGGGTGGCAGGTCACCTTCGTGCTGGGCAACATGGACCGCGACCGGGACGAGTTGTTCGCGGCGGCGCGCAGCATCGGGACCGCGCTCCCCAAGCTCTGCGCGACGGTCAACGTGGACGACAAGCCCATCGGCATCACGCACGGCCACGACACAAGCATCCTGACCGGCATGATCATGAGCGGACGCTATGCCTACGTGGTCCACGGCCACACCCACCAGCGGCGCGACGAGTTCCAGCGGCCCTACTGCGTGCGCGTGATCAATCCGGGGGCGCTGGGCGGCAACCATCCTGAATCGCGCTCGGTGTGCATCCTGGACGTCATCTCCGACACCGTGGAGTTCATCGAGCTGCCCGAGCGGCGCTGAGCGCATGACTGTTTGAAACGCCCCCGGCTTGAGTACAATAGGATGTGTCGCTTCGCGGGATTAGGATGGCCGAGATGCCCGAACACATTCTTGTCATTGAAGATGAAGCCCGCATCGCCCAGTTCCTCAAGCGCGGCCTGATCTACGAGGGCTACCGCGTCGATGTGGCCTATGATGGCCCCAGCGGGCTGGAGATGGCGCGCGACTCACCGCCGGACCTCGTCATCCTCGACTGGATGCTGCCCGGCCTGGACGGGATCGAGGTCTGCCGCCGCCTGCGGGCTGCCAGCGACGTGCCGATCCTGATGCTGACCGCCAAGGAGGAAGTGCAGGACCGCGTCCAGGGGCTGGACGCCGGGGCAGACGATTACCTCGTGAAGCCGTTCGCCTTCGACGAGCTGATGGCGCGCATCCGCGCGCTGTTCCGGCGCAGCGGGCCGTCGTCGCGCCCGGAGATCTTGAAGTTCGCGGACCTGACGCTGGACACCGGCACGCACCGCGCCCAGCGGAACAACCGCTTCATCGACCTCACGGCGAAGGAGTACGAGCTGCTGGAGTTGTTCATGCGCAACCCGCGCCGCGTGCTGACGCGCGACATGATCTTCGACCGCGTGTGGAGCTACGACTTCGGCGGTGAGAGCAACATCATCGAGGTCTACGTGCGCTACCTGCGCCAGAAGACCGAGGAAGGGGGCGAGCCGCGCCTGATCCACACCGTGCGTGGCGTCGGTTACGTGCTGCGCGAGGAGTAAGCCGCACGGGGCGACATGCATCGGGGTCCCATCTGTTTCTCATCACACGTTAACCTTCCGATGCTACAATGCGCCCAGATCAAGCGCTGCCCTCCGGCAGCACTGAGTGATTTGCACGCGGCCCATGACGATTCGCACCCGCCTCACATTCCTCTATTCCAGCCTGCTCGCGATCGTCATCCTGATGTTCAGCGCCGCCACGTCCGGCATCCTCAACTGGACGCTGCGCAATCAGGTGGACGACAGCCTGAGCAAAGCCCTCGCGGACGTACAGAACAGCACGCGGACGCACGGCCTGATGCGGGGCGACCAGTGGCTCGCATGGAAGTTCAACGACCTGCTCTCGTCGGGCATGATCGTGCAGTTATGGGGCCACGACGCACGCTCCCAGGAGCCGTACCTCACCGAAACATCGCTGATCATGGGCAACGAGCTGGCCCTGAACGCGGACGTGATAAACAGCCGCGAGGCGGTGTTTAACGATGTGTATGTGCGCGGCGCGCACCTCCGCGCGGCGGCGGCCCCGATCCGCATCGATGGGCAGCTTTACGGTTACGTCCAGGTGGCGACCTCCCTGCGCACGGTGGACGCGGCCATAGATCGCCTGCTCAAGATCATGCTCATCAGCGGCGCGTTCACGCTGCTCGCGTCGCTGCTGCTGGGCGACCTGCTGGCCCGCCGCGCGCTGAAGCCCATCGAGATCATCGGGCAGACGGCACGGCGCATCACCGCCGCTGGTGACCTCAGCCTGCGCATCCCCTACCACGGCCCGCCCGACGAGGTGGGTCGTTTGGCCCATATCTTCAACCAGACGCTCGAACGCCTGGAGCAGTTGTTCAACGTGCAGCGCCGCTTTGTGGCGGACGTGTCCCACGAGATGCGCACGCCGCTGACCACCATCCAGGGCAACCTGGACCTGATGCGCCGCATCGGCTACGACGAGGAGGCGATGGAGGCCATCGAGAGCGAGTCCCGGCGTATGACGCGCCTGGTCGATGACCTGCTGCTGCTGGCGAAGGCGGATGCCGGACGCCTGTCGCTCGACCACACCCTGGTCGAGATGGACACGCTCGTGCTGGAGGTGGCGAACCAGGCGCGGCTGCTCAGCAAGGACGTCGAGGTCCGGCTGGGGGAGATGGACCAGGCCCACGTCATGGGCGACGTGGACCGCCTCAAGCAGCTCCTGCTGAACCTCATCTCGAACGGGCTGAAGTATACGCCGCCGGGCGGCGTCGTCACGCTCTCGCTCAGGCGCGGCGCAGAGTGGGCCGAGATCGTGGTGGCGGATACGGGTGTGGGCATCCCCGAACACGATCTGCCCCACATCTTCGACCGCTTCTACCGGGTGGACAAGGCCCGCTCGCGTGCCCAGGGCGGCACCGGCCTCGGCCTGTCCATCGCCAAGTGGCTGGCCGAGGCGCACGGCGGCACGCTCTCCGTGGCGAGCCGGGTCGGGGAGGGCACGTGTTTCACACTGCGGCTGCCCGCAGCGGACCCCTCACCCCCGGCAGCCGAACCGGCAGCACCGGGATCCCCCGGCCGCTTACGGCGGCCCCGCGCGCGCCTTCAGTCGCCAGGCGCTGACTCACCAAAGTCTTAGCTGCGCATTACACATCCGTTACAAATTTTGCGAAACTAAGATCGTAGGGATGAGGCAAACGGTGGCCCCCGGCGTGCAGCCCATGTTCCGCACGCCGCAACGATCCTGCGAGGCCACCGCGTGAGTTAACGTATGTGTCGAATAGGGAGGATAACGTGAGTAGAGTGAACCCGTTTTGGAGGGGTATTTCGAGCGCTGCGATCGCGCTGGCACTTCTCGCTGGCCTGCTGGGGCTTGCCTACACGGCCAGCGCCACCGAGCAGGCTCCGGCGCTGACTCCGGCACGCCAGGAAGCGGGTGGTGCCTGGCTGGGCGTCGGTGTGAACGACACGCGCGACGGCGTGCTGATCATGGAGGTCACCCCCGACTCGCCCGCCGCGGACGCCGGGCTGGCGATCGGTGACTTCATCGTGCGCCTCGACGACGCGGAGATCGCCACCGTCAGCGATCTGCTGGCGGCCCTGGAGACGTACGCCCCTGGCGACGAGGTGACGGTCGTCACGCGCCGGAACGATGCTGAGGTCGAGCGGACCGTCACGCTGGGCGAGCGCCCCGCCGAGCTTGACGTCGCGCCGGAGGCGGGCACCCAGCAGTGGTTCGGCACCCTCAACCTCCTGGGGCTGTCCCTGTCGATCGAGTCGGACGGCCTGCGCGTCACGGACATCGATCCCGACTCGCGCTTCGCGGATTCGGGCCTGGAGGAAGGCGACCTGATCACGCGCATCGGTGACGTATCGGTGGCCGATCTGCGCAACCCGCGCGACCTGATGCGCCTGTTCCGGCAGGCGGGCACAGTGGACGTGGTGATCGAGCGCGACGGCGAGGAACAAACGCTGACGCTCGACCTGCCGGGGCTGGGCGACATCCTCCTGCCGGATGATTTCGACTTCGGCCTGAACGTCGGGCCGGGCATCGGCATGATGGAGCTGCGGATGCTCGACCTGCTGGGCGTCGAGGTCAGCATCACCGATGAGGGGCTGCAGATCGACTCGCTGGAAGCTGACTCCCCGCTGGCCGATGCGGGCTTCGAGGAAGGCGACGTGATCACGGAGCTTAACGGCGAGGCGCTCGATGACCTGAGCCTGCGCACGCTCATGCGCGCCCTGCGGGCTGATGAGGCGCTGACCTTCACCGTCCTGCGCGACGGCGAGGAGGTCGAGATCGAGCTGGACCTGGACGACCTCAACCTGCCGAGCATTCAGGTCATGCCGATGCAGCCCGGCGGGTGGATGGCGTTCGGGATGGGGCAGCCGACGCAGTTGGGCGTGCAGTACCGCGTTCTGACGCCTGAGGTGGCGGAGGAAGCCGGGATCGACTTCGTGGAGGGCGCGCTGATCGTCGAGGTGTACGACGACACCCCGGCGGCTGAGGCGGGCCTGGAAGCGAACGACATCGTCACGGCGGTCGATGGTGACGCCGTGGACGAGGAGCACACGCTCTCGGACCGGTTGTACGCCTACGAAGAGGGCGATACGGTGACGCTCACTGTGTTGCGCGACGGCGAGGAGTTGGAGCTTACGGTGACGCTCGGCCCGAACCCGCGTGACACGGGCTTCAGCTTCAACTTCGGCCAGGGCGGGCGCGGCGGGCGCTTCCGCTTCGGCCCGCACATGCGGATGCCGGAGGACATGTTCGAGGGTATGCACGAGTTCTTCCGTCAGCACCACCCGTTCATGAACCCGGACTCCGACTCCAGGGGTACGCCGGCCCGGCCGACCAAGCCGGATACGCTCGGCCAGGCAGCCTGATAACACACACGCATCCCGCACCACGAACCCCCAGGGGCGCAGCGTCCGAGTGGCTGCGCCCCTGGCGCTTTCAGGCCTCGCCGCGCACCGCGCCGCTGCGGAACAGGGCGTCGTCCTCCGCCTGGGCGATGGCGCGCCCCTCGTCCACGTTCACGCGGGTGAGCAGCATCCCACCCAAGATGAACAAGACGATCAGGCTGAGCACCGCCGGGCGGCTACTGCCGAACACCGCGATCACCGCCGCGAAGATCACCGGCCCGATGATGCCCGCGAACTTCTCCATAAGATCGGAAGAGCACACGTCTGAACTCCAGTCACCGCTCATTATCT
>CAZGLU010000157.1:0-4572 GCA_964526095.1 uncultured Anaerolineaceae bacterium
CGACCAGCCCGCCGCTGCTGCCGGGCGCGATCTCGGCGTCGGTGCGGTACCAGACCGGCATGCGCTGGCCATCGATGTCGCCGTTCTCGACGGAGACGATCGTGCCGGTCGTCACCACCAAATAGTCGTCGCCGATGCCGGGATAGCCGAAGATCGTGACCGTATCGCCGCGAAACACGTCGGGTGCCGAGAGCGTCGCCGGGATGTAGGGCAGGTTGAGGTCGGCGGCGCGCACCGGGCGGCCCTGGCTGTCGGTCCGGATCGCGACCAGCGCGACGTCGATCGCCGCGTCAAAGCCGATCACCTCGCCGTAATACTGGTACGTCGGGGGGTCGTTGATGTCGTCCAGAAGCGCGATCGCCACCTCGTCGGCGCCCCGGACCACGTGCGCGTTGGTCAGCACCAGCCCGTCCGGGGTGATGATCGTCCCCGTGCCGGTCCCGTCGATCCAGCCGTGCTGGATGTTGGCGACCAGCACCACGCTGCGCGCGATGGCGGCGATCTCAAAGCGGTCGAGCACGCCGTCCTGGTTCACGCCCGCCAGCACCGACTCGCCGCCGAGGGCGGGACTCGCCCCGGCTGCGGCGTCGACCAGGCACGGGCTGAGCCGTTCCGAGATGGCCCACCCGTCGCCGCCGGGGTAGCGCACCGGCACCCAGTCGTACCAGTCCGTGCTGCTCACGCGGGCGTAGTCGCCCTGCAACTGCTCGCCGGGCGGCAGGGAAACCAGCACGGGGAAGTGCAGGCCGGGGCCGCCCCGGATGTTGAGGTCCGTCTGCCCGTTGATCTCAACGCACCGCCAGTCCTCACCGGCCTGCCCGCCGGGGCTGCCTGCGGAGGCGGTTGCTGCGGCCAGGAGGCTGAGGACGATCACCCCCAGCAGGGCCGCCTGTCTCCAAACGTGCATGACACCCACTCCCACGCGAGTTCACACGCTACGTCGCTGCCCGCATCACTATACCACATCACCGCCCGCGTCGTGGGCGCGCCGGGCGCCGCCGGGATGCTAGAACACGACCGGCACGAACGCCCCGATGGCCATCGTCAGGACCCCCAGCACGATCGAGGGCAGGACCAACCCCGCGTCGCGCGCCACCTCGCGGGCGTCCTGACGGCGACGGTGCTCGGCGGTGTTGTCCTCCATCGTGCGGGCGTACAGGTAGACCCAGTTCCGCGTCGTGCCCCACCCACCGAGCAAGCTGAACGGTCCGAAGGCGAAGATGAACGCCCCCGCCAGCGTCAGCAGCAGCGCGATCTCGTTCGTGCTGTGCCAGCCGAGCAGCAGCGCCACGGCCAGCAGGGCCGCCACGATCCCCAGCTCGATCAGGGCCAGGCGCAGCACGGCCCGCCCGGCGCGTGCCAGCAGCCCGCGCTCCTTCATCGGCCTCTCCTGCTCACTAACCTTCAACCCATTATACGGCAAAACACACCGCGTTCCGCCGCCGTACCCCGGTAACTCCCCGGCGTAAAACGCCCCGGAAATTTAAGACACCGGCTGCGAGCCGCGTGTTATAATCGCCATAGGGACCCTAGCTTAAATGTTCTAAACGGACCGCCCCATGCCTCACGACAAGTCATTTGTTCACCTGCACGTGCATACCGAGTTCAGCCTGCTTGACGGCCTGAGCCAGATCAAAAAACTCGTCAAGCGGACGCAGGAGATCGGCATGCCGGCGCTGGCGATCACCGATCACGGCACGATGTTCGGCGTGATCGACTTCTACCGCGCCTGCAAGGCGGCGGGCATCAAGCCGATCATCGGCATGGAGGCGTACCTCGCCCCGCGCAGCATGGAGGATCGGGATCCGCAGAGGGACACCAAGCCGTACCACCTGCTGCTGCTGGCCCGGAACCAGACGGGTTACAAGAACCTGCTGAAGCTGGCATCCGAGGCGCAGTTGCGCGGTTACTACTACCGCCCGCGCGTCGATCATGACCTGCTGGCAAAATACGCCGACGGGCTGATCGCGACCAGCGGCTGCCTCGCGGCGGAGATCCCGCGCCTGTTCGAGCGCGGCCAGGAGGAGGAAGCCCTGCGCAAGATCGGGTGGTACCAGGACGTCTTCGGCAAGGAGAACTTCTTCCTGGAGCTGCAGCACCACGACATCCCGATGCTGCACGCGCTCAACCGCTGGCTGATCGAGCACCGGGGTTATGCGGACATCCCGGTGGTCGCCACCAACGACGTGCATTACGTGCTGGCCGAGGACTACGACGCCCACGACACGCTGCTCTGCGTGCAGACGGGAAACCTTAAGAGCGACGAAAACCGCCTGCGGATGAGCGACCCCAGCTACCACCTGCGCACGCCCGACGAGATGTGGCGGCTCTTTGCCGAGGTGCCGGAGGCGCTGCACACCACGCTTCAGATCGCGGAGATGTGCGACGTCAACCTGGACTCGGACGGCTACCACCTGCCCGTGTTCCCCGTGCCGGACGGCTACACCGCCGAGACGTATCTGCGGCACCTGTGCGAGCGCGGCCTGCGCTGGCGCTACGGCAGCCGCGCCGATACCGACGCCGCCCTGCGCGAGCGCCTGGATTACGAACTGAAGATCATCCACAGCATGGGCTTCGACACGTACTTCCTGATCGTGTGGGACCTGTGCGAGTTCGCGCGGCACGCGGACATCTGGTGGAACGTGCGCGGCTCCGGGGCGGGCAGCGTGGCCGCCTACTGCCTGGGCATCACCAGCATCGACCCGCTGAGCAACAGCCTGCTGTTCGAGCGGTTCTTGAACCCCGGCCGCGTGTCGATGCCAGACATCGACCTGGACTACCCCGAAGACCGCCGGGCCGAGATGATCCAGTATTGCGCGCAGAAGTACGGTGAGGACAAGGTCGCCGCGATCATCACCTTCGGCACGATGGGCAGCAAGGCCGCCATCCGTGACGTAGGCCGCGCGCTGAACATGCCGATCGAGGACATCAACCGCATCGCCCGGCTGATCCCGACCGCCGCCAAAGCGATCAAGTTCGACGACGCACTGGGCGACGACCCGGAAAAGGCGCTGCCCGAACTCAAGGCGGTGTACGAGCAGGACCCCGCCGCACGCCAGGTGATCGACGTAGCGCGCCAGTTGGAGGGCGTCACCCGCCACGCCAGCACGCACGCGGCAGGCGTGATCGTCGCGGACAAACCGCTGGTCGAGTACATCCCGCTGCACCGCCCCACCAGCGGCTCGGACGAGAACGTGCCGGTGAAGATGGTCACCCAGTTCCCGATGGAGACGTGCGAATCCATCGGCCTGCTGAAGGTGGACTTCCTCGGCCTCTCGACGCTGACGATCATGCGCAAGGCGTGTGATTTGATCGAGCAGCACCACGGCATCCGCTACGACCTGTCGAACATCCCCTACCGCCCGGACCCGAACGATCCGGAGCAGTCGCGCATGGTCGCGGAGATGTTCGAGATGCTCAGCCGTGGCGAGACCATCGGCGTGTTCCAGCTCGAGTCCCAGGGCATGCGCCGGATGCTGACCGACATGCGGCCCAAGCAGTTCGAGAACATCGTCGCGGCGGTCGCGCTCTACCGCCCCGGCCCGATGGAGTACATCCCGACCTACAACCGCCGCCTGCACGGCGAGGAGCCGGTCACGTACCTGCACCCCAAGCTCGAGCCGATCCTGGCGGAAACGTACGGCATCTGTGTCTACCAGGAGCAGATCATGCAGATCGGCGCGGAGTTGTTCGGCTACTCACTCGGCGAAGCCGACCTGATGCGCCGCGCCGTTTCGAAGAAGAAGAAGGAAGACCTGCTCAAGCACCGCCAGATCTTCATGGAGCGTGGACCGGCTCACGGCGTGGACGAGGAAGCCGCCAACCGGATCTTCGACGACATCGAGTTCTTCGCGCGTTATGGCTTCAACAAGTGCCTGCCGGGTGACGTCGAGGTGATCGACGCCGCAAGCGGGCGGCTGGTCCGCATCGAGGACCTCGCCACGGGTGCGGCCAGCATTGAGCATACCGTCACCTGCGACACGACCCGCCTGCGCCTGGGACCGGGGGTCGTCACGCACGTGCACGACAACGGCATCAAGCCCGTCTACCGGCTCACGACGCAGTCAGGGCGGCAGATCGAGGCGACGGCGAACCACCCGTTCCTGGCGTTCGAGGGCTGGCGAACCCTGGGCGACCTGAAGCCCGGCGATCAGATCGCGGTGCCGCGCCGTCTGCCGGTGGAGGGCCGGCGCGAATGGCCGGAGCACGCGGTTATCGTGCTGGGCCACCTGATCGCCGAAGGCAACCTGTGCCACCCGCACGGCCCGTACTACTACACGACGGACGACGCCCACCTGGCCGACTACGTGGCGAACCTGGAACGGTTCGACAACACGCGCGCCACGATCAGCCGCCACAAAAACGCCTACTCCGTTTACAGCCGCCGCGCGGACCGGACGCGCGAGGCGGGCGTGGTCACGTGGCTGAAATCGCTCGGCGTATGGGGCAAGGATGCCCGCTGCAAGGCGCTGCCGCCGGACGTCTTCGAGCTGACCAACCGGCAGATCGGGCTGCTGCTGGCCCGCATGTGGGAGGGCGACGGCCACATCAACGAGGACGGGCGCAGCCTGT
>CAZGLU010000157.1:4582-7809 GCA_964526095.1 uncultured Anaerolineaceae bacterium
TGCGCACCGTGCGGTTCCCCTACAAGGAAGGCCGGACCGGTTACCAGGTCTTCGTCACCGGCGGTGATAACCTCGCAGCCTTCTCCGAGCACATCGGGCAGCACTTCATCCGCCCGGACCTGCGGGCGAAGCTGGCGCGTCTGGCCGCCGACGAACGGGACGGCAGCCTTGGGACGCGCGACGTGGTCCCGATGCAGGTAAAAACCATCGTCCGCGCCTATAAGCAGGCGCGCGGGCTGACGTGGCCGGAGATCCGCGCGCAGACGGGTGTGGTGCCGCGCGAGTTTTACGCCACCTCAACCGCGACGAAGTCGGGCTTCACCCGCCCGATTATCGGTCGGCTCGCGGACTACTTCGACGCGGACGATCTGCGCGCGTACGCGCGCAGTGACATCTACTGGGACAAGATCGCCTCAATCGAGTACGTGGGCGACAAACGCACCTACGATCTGACCGTCGCGGACACGCACAACTTCGTCGCAAACGACTTCATCGTGCACAACTCCCACGCCGCCGACTACGCCGTGCTGACGTGCCAGACCGCGTTCCTGAAGTGCCACTACCCGCACGAATATATGACCGCGCTGATGACCGTCCACCGCGACGACTCGGCCAAGGTCAGCCTGTTCGCCGCCGACTGCGCGCGCATGGGCATCGAGGTGCTGCCGCCCAACGTCAACGCCAGTATGCTCGACTTCAACATCGAGACCCGGCCCGACGGCTCGCGTGCGATCCGTTTCGGGCTGGCCGCGATCAAGAACGTCGGCGTTGGCCCGCTGGAACACATCATCGCCCAACGCGAGGCGGGCGGTCCCTTCCGCGATCTGGAGGACTTCTGCCGCCGCGTGGACCTGCGCATCGTGCAGAAGCGGGCGCTGGAGTCGTTGATCCGCGTCGGCGCGTTGGACGAGTTCGGCACGCGCACCACCCTGCTCGCCGCGATGGAGCGCATGTTGAGCTTCTCCAGCGACTACCACAAGGCGAAGGATATCGGGCAGATCAGCCTTTTCGGGGAAGCGACGGGCGTCGAGTTCGACATGGCAGGCAGCATCTTCGCCAACCTGCCGCAGGTCGAGCAGGCCGACAAGCGCACGATGCTGCGCTGGGAGAAGGAACTCGTCGGCCTGTACGTCACCGACCATCCCCTGCGGGCGCTCGAAAAGCAGTTCGCCAACGCCAACATCAAGTCCAGCGCGGACCTGATCGAGGAGGGGAGCGCGGCCCACGGGCGCCCGGTGCAGGTCGGTGGGCTGGTGACGGACATCCGGCACATCGTCACCAAGAAGGGCGACTCAATGGCCATCCTGACGCTGGAGGACATCACGGGGACGATCAATGTGGTGTTGTTCCCGCGCACGTGGGAGCAGTACCGCGACATGGTGGAGGAGGACCGCGTCATCATCGTGAGCGGCAAGGCGGACACCGCACGCGGCGATATGCAGGTGATCGCCGACTCAGTGCGCCAGGACCTGGAGACGGTCGAGGCCGTGCCCCACGCGAACGGCGTGAGTGAGCTGCGCTTTTCGTGGCTGGAGGACGAGCCGAGCGCCGGACAGGAGGACTACGACGAGGAAACCGGCGAGCCGGAGGCGCCACCGCCCGCCGCTCCGCAAGCCGCCGTGAGCGAGCCGGTCGTGCCCGCCACCGCCGGGGCGAACATCAGCCCGGCGCCGCCCATCGAACCGGGGCCGCTGCCCGCGCGTAAGACCGCCACGCACGAGCCACCCCCGCCGCGCAGCATCGTGACCGACCGGGATATCCCCGGCTGGCTCGACGCCCAGGACAACGGCTATACCGACGACACCGGGCATATCACCGGGGTGGCCGAGCCGGAGAATGGCCACGACGAGCGGCGCACCCCGGAGCCTCAGCCCAGGCCCCGTCGCCCCACCCCCGAACCGGCACCCCCGGCGCAGCCGAGCCGCCTGCTCAAGCTGACGTTCGTGCGCAGCGCCGACTCGAACCGGGACCGCGCCAAGATGCGCCGCCTGCACGGCATCCTGACGCAGTACCCCGGCCACGATCGCTTCTGCTTCCTGCTGAGGGGTGAGGGCCAGAAGCCCGTGCGCATCGACTTCCCAAACCACCCGATCGCCATTAACGACGACATGCTCCAGTTCGCGCGCAGCTTCCTGGGCGATGGTAATGTGGTGATCGAGCCGTTGGAGTAGGACGGGGCGCGCTACCCGTTTGCGGGGATGGGCTTGCGCGCCTCGATGGCAACCCAGTCGTTGATCGTACGCCGGTGGATCGGCTCCAGGCCGGTTTGCCGCAGCGCCGCTTCGACGTCATCCGCCTGGTCGAGGATGATCCCGCTGAAGATGGCGTGACCGCCCGCGCGCACCACGTCGCCAAGGCCCTGCCCGGCCATCTCGATGATCACCCGTGCGAGGATGTTCGCCAGCAGCAGGTCGAAGTGACGTGCCGACCCCCGCACCGTGTCCAGACTGCCCTGCTGCGCCGTGATGCGGTCCGCCACGTCGTTGCGGGCCGCGTTCTCCAGCGTGTTACGGATCGCCAGCTCCTCGATATCCAGCGCCAGGACGTGCCGCGCGCCGAGCTTGAGCGCCGCGATGCCGAGGATCCCGGAGCCGCAGCCGAGGTCCAGCACGTCGAGCGCGGGCCGGTCCGCCAGCAGGTCCTCAATCGCCATCAGGCAGAGTTGGGTCGTGGGGTGCGTGCCCGTGCCGAACGCCATACCGGGGTCCATCGCCAGCACGATGTCGTCGGGCCGGACGTCGCCCGGCTCGGTCCACGCCGGACGGATGTACAGCCGCTTGCCAAGCCGCAGGGGATGGTAGTGCACCTTCCACGCCTCGGCCCAATCCTCGTCGCGCACGGTGTGAAAGACCGGCTCCGGGATGGGATACAGGCGGCTCATGTGCCACAGCGCCTCGCGGAGCGCCTGCTTGGCCGCCTCGGCGCGCTCGTCGTCGGGGAAGTACGCACGCACGATCAGGCGGTCGGCGGGCGGGATCTCGTCCGGCCAGACCTCGATCGGAAAACCGGCCTGCTCGATTGCGACGCCCTGGTGGCCGTAACGCTGGAACACGTCCGCGACAGCTTCCGCCGCCTCGCCGTCGACCTCGACTGACACTTCGATCCAGTTCATGCCCCTCCACCTTTCCGGGCTGCGCCGCCGCGTAAAGCACGCGTAAAAAGCATCGAACTGCAATTTATAAAAGATCGGAAGAGCGTCGTGTAGGGAAAGAGTGTAGGATAGGGTG
>CAZGLU010000158.1:0-6936 GCA_964526095.1 uncultured Anaerolineaceae bacterium
TACACCCTATCCTACACTCTTTCCCTACACGACGCTCTTCCGATCTTTACGCCGGGGAGGGGTAGCCCTGCGCTATAATAGGGCCAGTGGGTTGCGCACGTACGTGTAATCGGGTACGCCCTACCATGCCAACCGTGATGCGAATTGGTCCCTTTCGGTTCTTCTTCTACTCAAATGAGGGTGGCGAACCACGACATATTCATGTTCAGGCGGCCGACGGTGAGGCAAAATACTGGTTAGAGCCGGTGGAAGTAGCGTGGAGTCGTGGCTTCAATGAGCGCCAACGCGCTTAAATCGAGCGCCACATCAGGGACAATCACACGTATTTGATCGAAGCCTGGGACGAGTTCTTTAAGGGATGATCGTGAGCAAACAAAGCCAACCTCCTCGGGAAGAAGATCGCCCGGTAGCGGTCGAGATCACCGGCGATTTGTTACGCGTCACGCTGGCCGATGGCCGGATCATCGCGACGCCGCTCAACTGGTACCCCCGGTTGGCAAACGCTACGCCGGAGCAGCGGTCGAATTACCAACTCAGCTTTGCCGGGATCCACTGGCCCGAACTCGACGAGGACCTGTCGGTAATCGGGATGCTGCACGGCAATCGCCCGGCGCAGCCGCGCAAAGATTCGATGGAAACACGTGTCTAGCTGTCCATGTTGTTATGCGTCACCGGCTGAGCGCGAATGCGCCCCGCTACCGGTTCATCCCTAAGGTACCTACTTCATGACCCAACCCACCGACCGCGCGCACGCCGCCTACGTGCAGGATATGTTCGGGCGTATCGCCGCGCGCTACGACCTGATGAACCGCCTGATGACGTTCAACCAGGACCGCGCATGGCGGCGCTTCGTCGTGCAGCAGGCACGCCTGCCGCGCGGCGGGTGGCTGCTCGACATCGCCACCGGCACGGGCGACATCGCGCTCGAGGCACGGCGGCAGGTGCCCGATCTGCACGTCGTCGCGGCGGACTTCGCGCTGCCGATGATGCGTGTCGGGCAGGGGCGGCCCGGCGCGGACCGGATTGCGTGGCAGGCCGCCGACACGCTGCGCCTGCCCTACGCCGATGCGTCGTTCGACGCGGTGACCAGCGGCTATCTATTCCGCAACGTGACCGACATCCCCGGCGCGCTGGCCGAACAGATCCGCGTGCTGAAGCCGGGCGGCCGCCTCGTCACGCTCGACACCACCCCGCCGCCGCGCAACATCCTGCGCCCGTTCATCCAGGTCCATCTCAAGTACGTGATCCCGGCACTGGGGCGGCTGATCAGCGGGCACGCCGACGCTTACCGCTACCTGCCCGAAAGTACGCTCGGCTTCAAGACCGCCGAGGAGCTGGCGGAACTGATGCGCGCCGCCGGGCTGCAAGATGTGGCCTACCGCCGCTTCATGTTCGGCACGATGGCGGTGCACTGGGGAACCAGGGCGGGCGCCTGACCGGGCGGCGCAACGTGCCGCCCCGATGCAAGTTTGCTATACTGTTAATTCGTATGCGTCCGGCCTGACTTGCACGGCCGTACTACCCTCAAGGAGGACAACATGAAACTCAGCGCACGCAACACGCTCAAGGGCACCATCAAGCGCATCACGCCCGGCGCGGTCAATGCCGAGGTCGTGATCGAGCTGCCGGGCGGGGTTGAGATCGTCTCGATCATCACGCTTAGCTCGGTTCAAAGCCTGGGGCTGGCCGAAGGGAAGGAAGCCTACGCCGTGATCAAGGCGTCCAACGTCATGATCGGCGTAGATCACGAATAGGCAACCACCGCTGATGACAACGCCCCGACGCCTGGTCGTCGCCATCTCCGGAGCGAGCGGCGCGATCTACGGCATCCGCCTGCTGGAGACGCTGCGCCAGGACCCGGCGATCGAGACGCACCTGATCCTGACGGAGGCGGCCCGGATCACGGTCGCACAGGAGACGGGTTGGGCGGTCAGCGACGTTGAGGCGCTGGCCGACGTCGTACACAAGCCGAACAACGTCGGGGCGAGCATCGCCAGCGGCTCGTTCGAGGTGCTGGGCATGGCGGTCGTGCCGTGCAGCATCAAAAGCCTCTCGGCCATCGCGCACAGCGCGGCGAACGACCTGCTCAGCCGGGCGGCGGACGTGCAGTTGAAGGAGGGGCGGCCCCTGGTGCTGGCCGTGCGCGAGACGCCGCTGCACCTCGGCCATCTGCGCCTGATGGTCCAGGCAGCGGAGATCGGGGCGATCATCATGCCGCCCGTGCCCGCGTTTTACAGCCGACCCCAAAGCCTGGATGACGTGATCAACGGGACGGTGGGGCGCATCCTGCTGCGGCTGAACATCGATAACCAATTGTATTTTGAGTGGCTCGGGTTGAAAGGCAGGCCCGCATGACGACCGACCTTCCGGCGCTTCCCGACGATTTGCGCCCCGTGCTTCAGGCGTTCCTGGATGCACACTCCACGCTGGCGCTCGCCACCGCTGGCGACCAGGACGGCAGGCCACAGGTTGCGCCGCTCTTCTTCGCGTCCGATGAGGACTTCAACCTGTACTGGATCTCCAGCCCTGACAGCCGCCACAGCACGAACCTCGCGGATTGGGACGTCGCGGAAGCGGCCGTTTTCACCCAGACGTGGGAGTGGACCGGGAT
This sequence comes from uncultured Anaerolineaceae bacterium, assembly GCA_964526095.1. Lineage (GTDB taxonomy): Bacteria > Chloroflexota > Anaerolineae > Aggregatilineales > Aggregatilineaceae > Aggregatilinea. The sequence continues at coordinate 2,612 of CAZGLU010000158.1, forward strand.
CAAAGGCGTGCAGTTCGCCGGTACGGCGACGACCGTCACCGGGGACGAGGAACGGGACCGCGCGCTCCGCCTCTATCGTGACAAATTCCCGTTCGTCAACGAGCGATTTGAAGACGTGATCGCCAACAGCGTGTTATACGTACTGCGCCCAACCTGGCTCAGATGGCTCGACAACGAACGGCACTTCGGTTATAAACAAGAGTTCAGCCTGGAACCCCCCGAACAACCGCAGAATCACCGCTGACGGGCCGTCCCGAATCCGGCTGCTCAGCATGGCGAACGGTACCACCGCGCGGGGACCCTGTCTACCGGTTGCCGGATCCTGGCAAGCACACGCGCGGCAGCAGGCGCTTGTACGAAGGAGAGATCATGGAAAGTGGCAGCGTCATTGAGCTATTCCTGGCTCTAGGGCTGATCATCGCCGCCGCACAGATCGCCGGGGCAACGGCCCGCTCGCTCGGCCAGCCCCGTGTATTTGGCGAGCTGCTGGCGGGCGTCATCCTGGGTCCGACCCTGTTGAACCTGCTCCACTGGCCTACCTTCCACGACCCGGAGATGCTCAGCCACACGATTGCGGAACTGGCTGAACTGGGCGTGCTGTTTCTGATGTTCACCGTTGGTCTGGAGATCCACCTGAACGAGCTGTTGGCGGTCGGCAAGGTGGCGATTTTCGGCGGGACCTTCGGCGCGCTCCTGCCGATCGCGCTGGGCGCCCCGATCATCCTGTTCTACGATTACGGGACGGAGGCCGCGATCTTCGTGGGCGTCACGGTAGCGGCAACCTCCGTCAGCATCTCCGCGCAAACCCTGCTGGAACTGGGCTTGCTGCGCACCCGTGAGGGCCTGGGCCTGCTGGCCGCGGCGGTCGTGGACGATATCCTGGCGATCCTGTTCCTATCGATCACCATCGCGACGCTCGGCACGGGCGCACAGGCCTCGGTCGGGGAGTTGATCTGGATCTTCGTGCGGATGTTGTTGTTCATCCTGGGCGCCGTCGCCGTGGCGTGGACGGTCTTGCCGCGCCTGCTCAACTCGGTCTTCCGGCAGCGGCAGTTTGCGCAAAGCACGGCAGCCTTCGCGCTGACCGCCGCGCTGGTCTTCGGCTGGGCGGCGGACGAGCTGGGCGGCGTGGCGGCCATCACGGGCGCGTTCATCGCCGGGATGGGCCTCAGCCAGACCACGGACCAGACCAAGCAGACGATCGAAGTCGCGGTGCGCAATATCTCCTATTCGCTCCTCGTCCCGGTCTTTTTCGTCAACGTCGGCCTGAACATCGACCTCAAACAGCTTGGCGTGGACGCGCTGCCCCTGACTGGCTTGTTGCTGTTATCATCAATAGTATCTAAAGTGGCGGGCAGCGGGCTTGGCGCGCGGATGGGCGGCTTCACGACGCCCGAGGCGCTCCGGCTGGGTGTGTGCATGATCTCGCGCGGCGAGGTGGGCCTGATCATCGCCTCGCTGGGCCTGACCAGCGGCTTCCTCAGCGACGAGTTGTTCCAGCCGGTGTTCGTCGTGATCCTGCTGACGACGGTTATCACGCCGCCGCTGGTCCGCCTGGTCTTCCGTGACCACACGGATCAGCTTCAGTTATCATCAGATAGAGCTTAAGCGCAAAGGGATATTTCACGCATGGCCAAGGTCGTCGTTTTGATCACCCCCCGAACGGAAAAAGGGCTGGAAGTCGCCGAGGCGTGGGAGGCCGCTGGCGCGTCCGGCGTCACCCTGATCGAGAGCTATGGGCTGCACCGCGTCCGGGAGCAGAGCCGCCGACTTGAGCTGCCGCTCATCGTGTCGATGGCGAGCGTGCTGCGCCAGATCGAGGAGACGAACCAGACGATCTTTTCGGTCGTCCCCGATCACCTCGTCGATCCCATCCTGGAGGCGACCTCAGCCGTGCTTGGCGATCTGAGCACCGAGCCGGACACCGGCTTCGCCTTCGTGCTCGACGTCGAGCGGATCTTCGGCTCGAAGACGCTCAAGCAGTTGGAGTAAGCCGGTTCGCGGCCCACAGGAGCCTTATGGTCAATACGGAAGCATCCCCGGCCGGGCGGCGCGTGCTCGCGCTGATCCCCGCCTACAACGAAGCAGGCCACATCGCGGAGGTGGTGCGCGGCGCGGCGGAGGCGCTGCCCGTCCTGGTCGTGGACGACGGCTCCACCGACGCGACGGCGTCGGCGGCAGAGGCCGCTGGCGCGACGGTCGTGCGGCAGAGGCCCAACCAGGGCAAAGGCGCCGCGCTGCGGGCCGGGTTCCGGTGGGCGGTGGACGAAGGCTACGATGCGATCGTCATGCTGGACGCCGACGGCCAGCACGACCCGGCGGAGATCCCGCTGTTCCTCGACCGCTACGAGCGCCAAGCCGCCGACCTGATCATCGGCGCGCGGCGCTTCAGCCAGATGCCCATCGTGCGCCGCATCACCAACACGATCGGGCGGTGGGCCTTCTCGTGGGCCATCGGCCAGCCGATCCCCGACAACCAATCCGGCTACCGGCTGGTCAGCCGCCGCCTGATGGAGGCCATGCTTGCCAGCCACGAAGCCGGCTTCGAGTTCGAGGTCGAGATGATCCTGATCTGCGTGCAGCGGGGCTTTACGCTGGACTGGGTGCCGATACGGACCATCTACGGGGACGAGGTGAGCCACATCCGCCCCGCCGCGCACGTGATCGGCTTCTTCCGGCTGGTCAAGCACACGCGTGACGTGATGCGCCATGGACGATCCACGCAGCCGTCCGCAGGCTGACACGCCGCCCGCCGGGTATCCGGCCTGGCTCGTGATCCTGCTCGTGCTGCTGCCGTTGGGCGGGATCGGGGCCGCGATCGCGGTCCTGCTGATCGGGCCGCCGGACGGGGCCAGCGACGACCCGGCCCAACAGGCCAGCTACCCGACACCGCCGCCCGTCACGTTCATCGTGCCAACGCCTGCGCCCACCGCGACCCCCGCACCCGGCCTCGTCGGACAGCCCATGCCCCACATCAGCCTGACGACGCTCGACGGCGCGCCGCTGCATCTGCCGGAGGACGCCGCCGGGGAGATCGTGTTCCTCAACTTCTGGGCGACGTGGTGCGTGCCGTGCGAAGCGGAGATGCCCGCCTTGCAGCAGCTTCAGGATACGCGCGGGGACGAGGGCGTGCGCGTCATCGCCGTGACGGACCCCGAATCCGGGCAGACGGAGGCCGACATCCACGACTTCATCGACCGGCACGACCTGTCGCTGACGGTGGCGCTGTCCACCGACCTGGCGCTGTACCAGGCGTTCAACGTGCTTCAGATCCCGATGACCTACATCATCGACGGTGCGGGGGTGGTGCGCTACCAGCACATCGGGGAGCTAGAGCCGGAGGACATCGAGCACTACGTCGCGGAACTCCTGGCCTGACCCCGCCCCAACACACAAACGCGCCCCGCCCGGGACGCGCCTGTGCCGTGCTTCCAACACAACTCAGCCGACGCTAACAGCCCACCATCATCCGTCCCTAACCCGCGCGCGGCGCGCCGTTTCCACGTGGTCGCGCGACAGCAGCAATTCCTCCAGCTCATACACTTCGTCGTCGCTCAACTCGTCGATCAACCGCCGCACCCGGTCCGGATGCTGGCGCTTGGCCTTGGCAAGCTGCGCCTCCTGCTCCTGGCGGCGGCCGATCACGCCGGACGCCCACACCGACATCGTGCCCAGCCCGGCGGCCATGCCCAGCACCAGGATCACGCCGAACAGTTCGGCCCCGTCCATATTGTTCGCCGGGCCTGTCACGGACGTCATCATTATCGTGACCATCGTGGTGAACCCGATCCAGATGATGGTCGTCGCGATCAGCTTCGCCAGGTTATTCATCGCTGCACTTCCCCCTATTCCGCCGAACCCTACCGGTGGCGCGGCATCTGCGTCGTCACACGTTTAACGCGCCTGCTCGATCTCCAGCGCCGCCTGCCCGATCAGGTGCCCGGAGGCCACCTGGCCCCAGAAGCCCAGCAGCGGCGCGCCGATGCACGTCACGACGAACAGCGGCGATACCACCGCGCCGATCAGCCCGATCGCGAGGCAGTAGAGCAGCAGCATCACGAGGATACCTATGTGCTGGCGCGCCTCACGCAGCAGCGAGCCGAACTGCATGAACTCCGAGAAGTTGCCGCTTTCGGCGTAGCGCATCACGCCGATCCAGTACATCGCGGCGGCGGGGATGGCGTAGATCATCAGGGCCAGCGCCACGAGCAGGGCCAGGCAGATGACCATCAGCCCGCCCACGTCCGAGTCCCCGATCAGGCTGGCGAACGCGCCGATCACGCAGGCGGCGAGCACCACCGGGAGCATGTAGATCAACGCGGCGA
>CAZGLU010000158.1:6946-7791 GCA_964526095.1 uncultured Anaerolineaceae bacterium
CATCCAGCACCACCTGCCCGACCTCGTCGGTGCCGGGCAGCGGGTGCGCCCGGTTGCGGATCACGTTGCGGGCCACGCCGATCTGGTAGCCCATGTTCACGAACGGGATCAGGCTCAGGAGCGTCCCGACCACCACCTTGGTGATCCAGTTTTCATCATCGAAAGGAAACTTGATCGCGCGTACCAGGTCCATGGGAAGTGCCCCTCCAGGGTCAAACCAGTTATCATCCTCTGCCCACTAATACGCGCGGCGGGGCCTCAGGTTGCGGGGCCGGGACGATCCGATTCCGGGTGCGCGGCGGTGGTGGAGGGCAGGCGTCCGGCGGCGCCCGCGTGGGAACCCCGCCCGGTGAAGCGTAGCGCCTGCGCGACCTGCTGGGCCGCGAACACGACGCCGAACAGGGCGGTCGCCGTCAGCACGATCGCGGGGCCGGTGGCGATATCCTGGTGATAGGAGAGGTAGAAGCCGACGATGCTGGACGTCGCGCCGATGGCCGCCGAGACGACCATCATCGGCAGCAGGCGCTTGGTGAGCAGGTTGGCGGTGGCGGCGGGCGTGACCAGCAGCGCGACCATCAGCGCGATGCCGACCGTCTGCAACGACACGACGATCGTGATCGCGATCATCACCAGCAGCAGGAAGCGGAACGCCTCGCCGGGCAGCCGCAGCGTCCGGGCGAGCGTCGGGTCGAAGGAGATGATCATGAACTCCTTGAAGAACAGCGCCACCAGGACCAGCACCCCCGCGCCGAAGAACGCGATCCGCTGGAGGTCGGCGGCGGACACGCCGAGGATCTGCCCGAACAGGATGTGCGTCAGGTCGCCGGCGTAGTTGTCGATGCGCG
>CAZGLU010000159.1:0-7787 GCA_964526095.1 uncultured Anaerolineaceae bacterium
CCGGGCGGCGGGGTGACGGCTGCATCCGCCGGGGCCGTGGCCGCCTGTGTGGGCGCACCGCCGCTCGTCGGCGTCGCCTGGATCTGGGCCGGGGCGCCGCCGGTACACAGCACCAGCGCGCCGCCCGAGGTCGGGACGCGGTAATCGTAGGCCACGCCGTTGTATGTCAGGAGGAAGCGGTAGGCGCTGACCGCGCCCTGCGTGTAGCTGACGCCCGGCTGCGCGCAGCCCAGGCTCCCGTCCGGGTACGTGACCTGCTCCCACTGCCAGCCTTCGAGCGTGTTCAGCGTGACGGTGGCGCCCACACGCCCGCTCAGGTCGGCCAGCACCTCGTTGATCACCGGGGGCGGGTCCTGCGCCTCGACGGCGGCGAAGGGCCACAACAGCAGGACGATCCCCAATACCACCAGCAGTCGTCTGGACACGGCAAGCCTCCTCGCTCCGGGCCGGGGCGTCCGGGCAGGCGGCGCTTCGCGGCACGGTGCTCGGACAGGCCCCGCTAACGATACAGAATCACCGTATCAGATTGTAAGGCTTAGTAACCTTCGTCGTCTACAAAGTCCACCGGCTCGTCCCCGGCGGCGGCGTAGGCCGGGTCCGGCTCAGGCGGGGCGGGCGCGGCGGCGCGGACCGGGGCGCGGCCTGTCGGCGCGACCTGCGCCGTGGCGCAGTAGGGGCAGAGGTTCCACGCCAGCTCCAGCAGCCGGTCGCAATGCACGCACGGCTTACGCAACTTGGTGTGGCAGAAGGGGCACACCTGCCAGTCCGCCTGGGCCGGGCGGCCACAGCCGGGGCAGATCGGTTTCTCCTCGATGTTTTGCAGCAGGGCTTCTTCCTCGAGCGAGCGCTCGTAGGCTTCGGCCAGCGTTTCGGGCGGGCGCAGCAGGACGTACACGATCAGCCCGAAGACGTTCAGCACGGCGACCACCAGCGTCGCGGCGATCTGCGCCAGCGGGTCCCGCGAGCGGCGGCGGACGTCCCGCCACGTCCAGATGATCAGTCCCAGCCAGATCGCGGTGGCGACGGCCCCCGTCGCGGTGATGGCGACCAGCAGGATCGTGTTGAGGGCGTCTTGATCGAACATGGCGCGTGCTCTCCCTGGCGCGGGTGATGCGAACTACGGGCTGAAGTTGACGATGGTATCCGAGGTCGGCAGCGTCGCCAACAACGATACCTCGTCCACGAACACCTCGAAACGGTGGCCGGACGCGTAAAACTCGATGGTGATGATCGAGCCGGGGCGCAGCTTCTCGATCAGGTCCGCCTCATAGGTGTACCATGCGCCCTTGGTGATGCGCTCGTGGTATTCATAACACGAGTCGCAGATCGTCAGGCCGCCGACGTTCGGCGTGAACTCGACGTAAAAGCCGTGGTACCAGTCGCGCTTGATTCCGTTGCGGTCGCGGTACTCCATGTGCAGCATGAGCGGGCACTCGGTCCCGGCCTGTCCGCAGCCGCTCAGGTATTGGTAGTCGACCATCATCTTCACGCGCAGCTTCAGGCCGGTGTAGGGCGCGACCTCCAGGCCGGTGCGCGGGTCGCCCAACGTCTGCATGCAGGCCACGTCGCCGGGGTCCAGGCTCGGCGCGAGGCGGCTGAGTTGCAGCACGCTGCGCCCGTCCTCCCGCGTGAAGCGCGACTCGCCCGCCGGGGCGTTGGGCGCGTCCGCCGAGGGACGCCACGTGCACGACCAACCCACCGGCCAATCGATCTCGCTCGCCTGGTCGAACTGGCTGTCGGCCAGCAGGTCGATCGGCGCCGGGCCGACTTTGATCGTCGGGTCCCCGGCGGTCAGCAGCGCCTCCGTCCCCCCGGCGACGTGCTGCGTGCGGTGGTCGCTGGCGATCAGCGTTGCGCTGCCCTGCCGCGCCGTGATGCGCAGGTGGGCGGGCGTGCTTTCCAACAGGTACGTGCCCCCGTCGCTGATGCGGATCACGCCGAGCGGCCCGGCCACGTCCAGCCGGACCTCGCGCTCGATCCCCTCGCGCAGCCAGATCTCAAAGCGGCCGTTCGCCCCACTGAGCTGGATCGCATACGGGTTTTCGCTGACGCTGAAGCGTGGGCGCGTGGCGTTCTCCATCGTCACCACGCTGGTATCGAGGATCGTGACCGTCGCCAGTTCGTCCCCGGAATAGGGGTCGGCAAACGAGAGGTAACCCTGGGACAGGCTGTCGGTGCTCAGGCGGTGCCGCCGCCCGACCTGCGCCACGTCCTTCACCGCCGACTCGTCCGACGTATCGGGCCGGGCGAGGCTGATCGTGTTGCGGCTGACGTGCAGCAGCACGCTGAGTTGCGTGGGCGACTCAAACAGCAGCCAGCGCGCGAAGACGATCGAGCCGATGCAAAACAGACAAAAGATCGCCAGGCCGCTGATCATCGTCACCCAGGCCAGGCGATGCGGGTTACTGAGCATGATCCCTCGTCAATAGCGGATACGAAAGCTGCTGAACTCGCCCGCTGCGTCGCTGTAAGCCAGCCGGACGTCCTCGACTTCCGCCAGGCGCGGACCCTGGCGCAGGGCGTGCGCCAGCCGGTCGAGGGCTTCCCGGCGCCCTTCCGCGACGACCTCGACCGTGCCATCGGGCCGGTTGGCGACCCAGCCGGTGACGTTGAGCCGCGCGGCCTCGCGCTGAACGAAAGCCCGGAACCCGACCCCCTGCACCATCCCGTGCACGGTGGCGTGCATGCGCGCCCACCCTTCGGATCGTTCCGTCATCAACCGTATCCTCCCGGTCAGCACTCGCGGCCCATTATAGCAGGCGGTCGGGTGCCGAACAACGCCGCGCCGCCGGGAGGATCAACAAGCCCTGCCGGGTGGGTCGGGGCAGGGCTTGGGTTGGGCGCAGGTCGCCGCAGGACGGGGACGGGCGCGATCCTCAGGCGTCCATGGGCGTGCTGTTCTCGTCCGCCCGGTCGCGCAGCTCGCGCACGCGCCGCCGCATGTTGTGTGCGTCCAGGTCGTGCGGGTTCGTTTCGATGGCGCGCGTAAAGGCGTCGTAGGCGTTTCCCCATTCCCGGCGGTCCACGAAGATCAGGCCCATGTTGTAGTGTACGTTGGGGTAGGCCGGGTCCAGTTCGGCGGCGCGGGCGTAGGCCGCCAGCGCGCGCGTCTGCCGCTCGCCGGTGGCCGTCACCAGCTTGCAGAGGTACGCCGCCCCCAGGTTCGACCACACGGCGGGGTTCTCCGGATCCAGCTCGCTCGCGCGCTCCATGATCGGCACGGCGTAGCGGTGGCGCTCCGCCAGGATGTACGCCCCGCCGAGGTTGGTCAATACGTCCACGTCGTCAGGCCGGTAGGCGAGGCATTCCTCCAGCAGCGGGATCGCCTCGCGGCCCCGGCCCTGCATCAGCAGGTGGGCGGCCTCGCGCATCATGCTCTGGAACTGTTCTTCGTTCATCGGGGCCGCGTTGTGGTCTGCGTCTGAATGGGTTGTTCCATCCGTCATGCGTTGTACTCCATGCCGATACGGGGGTCACGCCTGCGCCGCACAGGTCGCCCCGAGCGGAATTGACCGCCGGGCGGTCGGGCGCTTGCGCGTGGGGCAGGGCCTAGAGGAGGTATTCGCCCTCGTAGGTGTCCCACGCCCCGTCGTCTTCGTCCTCGTCCTCGTAGTCGTCCTCGTCGTATGCGTCAAGGTCGAGTTCGTCCAGGTCCTCGTCCTCGTAGTCGCTGAAGTCGAACAGGGGCAGCAGGTCTTGCCCGGCCATCGTCGCCATCGACTGCGCCTCCGCGACGGCGTCGGCCAGTTCCTCGTCGCCCAGGTCTTCGGCCAGCGCCGCGAGTTCGCTCAGCACCTTGCGCGAGGTGCTCCCGCCGATCTCGCCCAGCGACCAGATCGCCGCCTCCTGGATCTCGCGGTCGTCCTCGTAGGCCAGTTCGATCAGGCGCGGCAGGGCCTTCTGAAGCTCCAACTCCCCGGCGGCGCGGGCGGCCTCGAAGCGCAGCTCCGGATCGTCGCTGGAGAGTTCGTCGAGGATGTACTGCGTCCAGACGGCGTCACACGAGCGGCCCATCGCGTAGACCGCGCTGACGCGCATCGGTAGCTCGTCCATGTTGTAGGCTTCCTGGATCATCTCCTTGACGCCCTCACGCCCGCAGTTGGCGATCGCCTCCAGCGCGCGGCGGCGGACGTCGAGATCCTCGTCCAGGTTGTTGTACAGTGCCAGCACGGCGTCTTGCAGGCGCGTGTTGAACGCCTCGGGCAGCTTGCCCAGTTCGCCCTGCAACACGAACTGGCCCAGGGCGCGGACGGCGGCAGCGCGTACCTCGGAGAAGGGATCGTGCTGCGCCAGCGCGAGGACGCGCTCGACGGTGTCCAGGCTGCTGTCCTCCAGTACGCCCTCGACCGCGATCCGCCGCACATCGGCGTCCGGATCGGCCAGCGCGAAGTGCACGATGGCGCTGAAGTCCAGATCGAAATTCGTCTCCGCGATCTCATTGAGGTGCTGGAGCAGGTTGCAGCGGCGCTCCAGCGCCAGGTCCGGCCAGATGGCCATGAAGTCCGCCAGCCGGTTGCCGGACAGGTCGGACAGGCTGTAGACCGCCTCGGCAGTGAACGAGGCGTCCGGGTCGCGTAGCAGGGCCAGCGTCCGCTCGAACTTCGCTTGGGTGTTTTGCTGGGTAACCATGGGCAGCTCGCGTCTTTCTTACCTCAGGCTTCCGATGTCGATCGGGTTGACGATGTCGTTGATCACCGTGATGGCGATGATGCCGAGCAGCAGCAGCAGCCCGATGAAGTGGATCACGCCCTCGCGCTCCGGCTCCATCGGCTTGCCGCGAATGAGTTCGATGATCACGAACAGGATGCGCCCCCCGTCCAGGCCGGGGATCGGCAGCAGGTTCGTGATCGCCAGCGAGATGCTGATGATCGCCGCGAAGGTGATGATCGGGTAGGCGGCGTTCTCGTCCAGCGATTGTTCCAGCACGGGGCCACCCAACTGCCCGATGCCGATCACGCTCACCGGCCGCGCCGCCGAAGGCGCGATGTCGCCGGAGATCAGGTCGCGCACGAACTGGTACAGCAGCTCGAACGTGTCGATGAACTGGTCAAAGCCGGTGCGCAGCGCCTCGCCCACAGGCAGCGCGCGCGTGAAGGTCTGCGTGTCGCGGTTGACCGCCGTCAGGCCGATGGCCGCCGGTTGCAGGCCCGCGATGCTGATGCCCATGCGCGATACGCCCGCCGAGTCCTTGCGCGGCGTGACCGGGATCACCAGCTCCTCGCTGCCGCGCAGCACCGTGACCGCGATCTCCTCGCCTTCGTGGTCCTGCGTGTAGCGCTGAAGCTGCACGATGCTGGTGATCGGCTCGCCGTCCACCGCCACGATCAGGTCCTCCGGCATCAGCCCGGCCTCATAGGCGGGCATGTCCTCCTCCACGTTGGTGATGTACGCCCGCTCCACGCCCGTCGCCACGGCGGCGTCGGCCTTCAGCGAGACGCTGAAGCGCTCGTCGCCGCGCTGGATCTCCAGCGTGACCGTCTCGCCGGTGTTGCTCGCGATCCAGTCGTTGAACTCCAGCGCGGAATTGAACGCCTCGCCGTTCGCGGACAGGATGATGTCGCCCTGCTGCAACCCCGCTTCGTCGGCGGGCGAGCCGGGCAGGATGTCGTACACGGCCACGTCCGCCCGCGCGAACGGCTGGCCGACCAGCGCGATCACCACGAACAGCACCAGCGCGGCGATGAAGTTGATCCCCGGCCCGGCGATGAAAAACAGCAGGCGCTCCCAGGGCGACGCCTGCTGGACGCTCTTGGGGTTGGTCACCCCGCGCTCGGCCAGTTCCTTGCGGTCGCCGGTGAGGTGTTCCTCGCTCTTCGGGCTGACCATATCCTCACCGAACGGGCGCACGAAGCCACCGATCGGCAGCCAGTTCAGGGTGTAGATCGTCTCGCCCCGGCGAAACAGCACGGCGGCGCGCGGCGGGAACCCGATGCCGAACTCCAGCACGGTGATGCCTACCAGCTTGGCGGCGATGAAGTGGCCGAACTCATGGATCACCACGAGGGGGATCAAGACCAGTAAGAACGAGGCCACGCCTAACAGGAAACCATCCATGATGCTGTTCGCCTTTGCTGCTGATGCTGCGGATGTTAACAAGCAAACCGGGCGTCAGACCGGACGCCCAGGAGAGTGTTGATCTTGGGAGTGAAGTGCCTGACTCGAATTATAGCGGTGCGCCGGGGGTCAGGCAAGGTCGCTCGCCGTGCGGGGCGGATCTCTAAGGGGACTCTTATGTGCCGTGCCGCCGCTAGAACCGCGCCAGCCGCTTGCGGTAGGCGGTAGGGGGCTTGTCGAAGCCGAACGTGTTGACGCGCTTGCCGTGCTGTTCGGCCAGCACCAGCGCGTGCGCCACGAAGTCGACCGCCTGCGTGTGTTCGCGCAGCGGGATCAACACGTCGATCGTGGCGCCGCTGAGCGGCACGATCAGCAGGTGGAACGAGTAGTCGATCGTGTACTGGTTGTCGGTGCTGCCGTCGCGGTTCTCGTCGGCGAAGCGAAAGCCCGGCTGCATGCGGATGCCCAGCCCGCCGATGCGCTCCCACGTCAGGCGGTAGAGGGCCTGCCCGTTGCGCTGCGCCTCGACCCCCTCGCCGGTGACGACGTAGCGCCGCCCGTCGGGGGCGTGCCACGCCGACGACAGCGCCAGGGCAGCGCGCTGCTTGACCTGGTGGTAGCGTTCGACCACGCGGGCCAGCGTCAGGTGGCACAGTTGGTAGGCGGGCGGGGCGCCGTGCTGGACGACCTCCGGGTGGCGCTGGACGTACGCGATCCCGCGCAGCATCACGACGACGAGCGCGCCGAACAGGGCGGCGGCGGACAGGACCGGCAGCAGCATGGGCGGCGTCCTACGGCGCGGGCTGGATCGTCGTGGGGAACACGTTCACGGCCCCGGCGTCGAGCAGCGCCCTGGTTACGCGCGGCACGCTGGGGCCATCCACCAGCGCGATGATGCTGCCGCCACGCCCCCCGCCGGAGAGCTTGGCCCCCGCCGCACCGGCGTCCCGCGCCGCATCACACAGGCGGTCGAGGTCGTCCGAGGACACGGTTAGCTCGCGCAGCAGGGCGTGATTCTCGTTCATCAGGGGGCCGATGGCGTCCGAGGGGCCATCTTCGAGCGCAGCCCGCGCGCGCCGGGCGATCTCCCCGATCCCCTCGAACATCGCCCCGACTCGTTCCGGCTCGGCGGCGTACAGGGCGCGCACGTCCGCGACTGTCAGGTGGGTCGGGCTGCTGTAGCCGGTGTCGGCCACCAGCAGTGTCAGCGGGGCGGCCACGCGCAGCCGTTCGGGCGGCTCCCCGCGCACGAAGTAGACCGCCTGCTCGTACACGATCACGGTGTTGTCGATACCGCTGGGAGTGCCGTGATGCCGCTTCTCCGCCTCATACACCAGCGGGTTCAGCGCGTCATTGCTCAGCGGCGCGCCGAGCGCGAACGCCAGCGCACGGATGATCGCCGCCGCCAGCGCCGCGCCGCTGCCCAGCCCGGACGCGATCGGGATCGACGATCGCACGGTCAGCGCCAGGTCCGGCAGGTCGGCGCGCAGGGCCTCCAGCGCAAGCTGGGCCGGGTACACCACGGCCTCGTACAGCGGGCTGTCGAGCGCCTCCGTGATGCTCGGCACGGCCAGCGTTTGCCCGGTTGCGGGGACGTGGATCGTCAGGCCGCTGCCGGGCGGCGAGGGCTGCACCTCGGCGGTCGCCTGGACGGCCAGCAGCGGCGCGGCGATGGCGGGCTGGCCGTGGACGACGGCGTGTTCCCCGAACAGGATGATCTTGCCCGGCGCGCG
>CAZGLU010000160.1:0-7728 GCA_964526095.1 uncultured Anaerolineaceae bacterium
ATGGCGTGCGCCAGCACGGCCTGCGCCGCGACCCGGCGGCGGGCAGCTTCGGCGGTTAGCGCGCGGACCTCGTCGGCGGGGAAAATGCCCTTCTCCGCCGCCCACGCGAGCAGCTCACCGTAGTCGTTGATCTCCTCCTCCGGGTGGTCGCTGGCGTGCCAGTTGAGCGTGTTGGCGAAATCCAGGCACAGCCAGCCTTCCTCCGTGTTGTACCGTTCGAGACCGACCATGTTCACCTCGTAACTAACTGGTAAAAATTGATTGACCGGTTAGAAGAAATATGCTATGCTATAACTACCATAATCAGTGTAGCAGGTTAGAAGACGGCTATCAAGGCGGTTGAGTTAGAGAGGTGTCAGAAGATGCACTGGGGACAGCTTGACCATGCCGAAGCTCATCTGGCCGAGCTGCGCCGGCAGGCGGAACTCCACCGCATGCTGAAGGCTGCCCGTTCCCCCCGTCCCGAACGTGCCCCGTGGTTTCGTGGGGCCGTCGCCTGGATCGGGCATCAACTGGTCGCGCTCGGCGCCCGCCTGGAGCGCCGCTATGGGCAGGCCCAGGCTGCCGCGCACACGATGTCGCTCCGGGCGACTCAGGAAATCGACTGCGCCTGACATCATCAACGCCTGACCGCCGCCCCCTCAGCCAAACACGGCGAGGGGGCGGATTGACTCATGGCAAATCCTTTTTTCTTCAATCTTCAGTGAGGACGGTTATGCACAAAAGCGAATTGTTGGAGCGCATCCGCGCCGGACGCGAGGAGATCGCGGCGCTGTGGGCGGACCTGACGCCCGACGAGATGCAGCGGCCCGGCATGCACGGCGGCTGGTCCGTCAAGGACGTCGTCGCGCACCTGATCTTCTGGGAGCGGCGGATGCTGGAGCACGTGCCGAAGCTGCTTGCGGGCTTCCAATTCCCGCCGATGGAACTGGACGCGCTCAACGCGCAGGTCTACGCGGAGAACCGCGACCGCCCGCCGGACGACCTGCTGGCCGAGTTCGGGGACCTGTTCCCGGCGGTGATCGTCGGCGTCGAGGCGCTGTCGGACGCGGACCTGGCCCGGCGTGTGGGGGCGCTCGACGGGGCGGCGTTGTGGCAGTACGTCGCGGACAACACCTGCGGGCACTACGAGGAACACCTGCCCGACCTGCGCGCCTGGGTCGCTCAGTTGAAGGCTGAGCGCGTGGCGCTGCCTGAGTCCGGCTGAACGCCCGGCGGTCAGCGCTCGCAGGCGGGTTCTTCGGCGCTGTAGCGCGGCCAGGTCAGCGCGTCCCACACGTGCTCGACGCCGGTCCGGGCCTCGTAGGCGGCGCGGGTGACCGGCTCGCGGCGGCAGTCGCGGCGGACCAGCAGGTAGAAGTAGAACGCCAGCACGAGGTAGAACGGCAGCACGGTGCGGAAGATCAGCCAGCCGGTGCGGCCCAACGCCTTGGCGAGCGTCACGCCGGGGGCCTGGTTGGTCCCCTTGTTGATCACGTCGAAGCGCTCGCGCCGGAGCTGCCGCACGAACAGCAGCAGGACCAGGTCCACCAGCCCGACGACGAGTAGGATCACAAGCACCTGCACGGACGTTTCCCCCTTAGCCGCGCAGTTCGCGCACGTTGTCCGCGATGATCAGCAGCCCGACCGCCATCACCCCCGCGATGACGATCCCCCAGAAGAACTGGTAGACGAGGATCAGCGTGGCGACGATGCTGAGGGCCAGCGTCGCGCGCACGACCAGCGCCTCGATCTCGCGCTGGAACAGCGCCTCCAGCAGGATGAACAGCCCGACCAGCCCGACCAGACCCAACACCCAACGGTCGGCGGTGAGGTACAGCAGCACGAAGCCGACCAGCAGCAGCCCCACGCTGAACGCCGCCCAGCTTTCCGCCAGCGCGCTGACGCGGATCTCCGCCTCGCTCTGTGGCCGGTGCTCGCGCCGGATGTGCGCGCGGCGGTCGCCGTAGTCCCCCGCCTCGACCTGGGCAAGCTGGCGCTCGCACGCCTGGATGATCTCCTTGCGCTCGGCGATGGCGTCGTGCAGGCGGTTGAGCGCGCGCTCCTCCTCCTGCACCTGCGCCCAGGCCTCGCGGTATGCGTTCGCCAGGTGCGGCTGGTCCCGCAGCGCCCGCGAGCGGGCGTACAGCCGGGCGACGCGCTCGCGCCGCGTCTCGGCGGCAGCCTCGTCAGCGGCCTGCATCTCGCGCAGGGCGTTTAGCTCCGCGCGCAGGATGTCGTCCATCTTGCCGGGCGGCCTGACCTTTTGCAGCCCGGCCCAGCCGAGTGGATTGTGCCACGAGCGGCGAACCGCCCCGCTGCGCTGGTACTTCGGCCCGGCGGGCGCGTTCTCGCCGGAGACGGGGTCGTGCGCGTAGAAGCCCCACAGCCCGCGATAGTCGCTTACCCACGACGGTACGGGGTCCAGCAGCACCGGCGTCCACGCCTTGTCGCCGCCCGGCCCGATCGTCATGCCGTCGCCACGGGCGTAGTCCACGAACGGGATGCGGAACAACTGCCCGATGTCGGTCGGCGGGGCGTCCGGGTCGCCCTGGCGCAGCGTGACGCGCCAGAACCGTTGCAGCGTCTCCAGGACGCGGATCACCGGCCTGAGCGGCGCGAGGCTGACCTCGATCAGGTACTCGCCGCGTGCGAAGTAGCTCGCGTGCGATCCGGCGCCAGCGTACACGACCGGGTGGGTGCCGACCTTCTCCAGTTCCGGGTCGTCCCACCGGCGGCGCAGGTCGTCGCCGTCGAAGTCGTGCATGGCGTAGGCGACCCATACCGGCTTGTGATCGCCGCCGGGGTCCTCCTCCAGGTAGACGAAGACCTGCTCCCAATCCGCCTCATGGTCGTTCACGCCATGAAAGGACGAGCGCCAGTCGTTCATGCAGTAGAAAAAGAGGTAGTGCAGGATGATGTAGCCGTCCTGCCGCAGCACGCGCCCGTAATAGGTGTAACGCTCCTCCTGGCGCTGGATCATGTCGTAAGCCTGCTCGGCGGCGTAGGCCGTGCCGCCCGGCACCGTGCCGCGCAGCAGCAGCGTGATCGTGAACAGTGCATCCACGATGCGCGCGAACAACCCGACCCGCGCCAGCCGCCCGCGTGCCGTGAAGGCGGGCCGGTGGCGCTGCATCAGGTAGCGTTGAAGCTGCCGCCCGGTCAGCGGCTGGACGAACTGGAGGAAGTACAGCCCCTCCGGCTGGTGGGGCAGCAGGCCAAGCTGGTTCAGCACCAGCCCGCCGTGCGGGATCACCTCCCGCGCCGGGGCGTCCGGCACGCGGAGCCACAGCGCGCACTGCGCCACGTACCGCTCGACGTCCATCGGAAAGAAATACTCCCCGTGCGTGTAGCGGATGATCGGCTCGTACTGGCGCAGTAGGGCGAGGTCATCGTTCATCGGGCGCGGTCCTGGGGTGCAGGCGGGGGGCCGGGCGCGGGCGGAACACGAGCTGGACGTCGCGCTGGTTGAGGTAGAAGACGATCCCCAGGGTGATGATCATCTGGACGTAGGACGGCTCGTGCTCCACGTAGTCATAGAGATGCACGGCGAGGTAGACGCCCTGCAAGGCCATCGTGAAGAACCAGGCGCGCGGGTGCAGCGTCCACATGCCCCAGGCCATCACCATACCGCAGATGGTCAGCGGCAGCGTGAGCGCCTCGGAGAGCGTTAAATCCTGGGTGAGGTTCACCCAGCGGCCCGCCTCGATGTCGCCGCGCTGCTCGTGGTACAGGTCGGCCAGCTCCTGCGCGCCGCGCACGCTGGCGAACGCGCCGTTGACGAGCAGCAGCAGCGCGATGATCGTGACGCCGAAGGGACGTTTGTGCCTGCGCATCCGGCTTGCTCTTCCGGGTACCGTCGCTCCCCACACTATCCCTCATTATAGCGATTTCGCCGGGCGAGTTGGCAACACGAGGGTGCGTGCCATCGCCCGGCGAGGGGGATCCGGTCCGGCGGCAGGCGAAGGGGATCGCTTAGTACCGCGTCGGGTTCGCGGCGATGTAGTTCAAGACCAGCGCGGCGATCGCGCCGGGGACCCAGCCCGCCAGCGTGAGCAGGAAGACGATCAGCACCGTGCCACAGCCGCGATCCAGCACGGCCAGCGGCGGGAAGATGATGCACAGTAACGCGCGCATACAACCCATCGTGTTCACCTTTCCGGTTATTCACCTCATGCGTGCTTCTGATGATGTGTACGCGCCGGGAGGGGGCCGGGTTGCGCGGGCGGGCGATCAACCGTCGGGCAACGAGGCGGGGGCAGGGTGCTGCACGCGGCGGGCAGCCAGCAGGCGTCGCGCGTCGTCGAGCGTCCCGGCGAAGGTGTAGCGGCGTGCCAGCCCACGGTAGAGGTTGGTGTACAGCCTCGTGAGCGAGACGACGGTCGCGCTCGCCCCGACGAAGACGAACAAGCCGACACGGTCCTGGAACGGACGGACCGCGAGGTGCACGTTGGCGACCGCGCTGCCGGTCAGCGGGACGGGACCGGCGTCCGTGCAGTCCACGATGAGATCGACGGAACGATCGACGCATGCCGGTCCGTCCGCCAGCATCCGGCGGACCTGCTCCCCCGCGTCATGCAGATCATCCCACGTCCAGTTGCCGCTGAACCGCACGTACAGCGTGGCACGGACGACCTCATCCCAAATCACCGTCACATTCGCCGGGGTGACCATTTGCGCTTAAAGGCTGCACAGGATCAGACACAGGATAGCCATATCTAGAATACGCTTACTTGCTATTACAGTCAACTTACTAGCTTGAGCGACGCGCCGCCCGCCGCATCAGGCCGAGGACGCCGGGCATGACCCGCGTGTATGCGGCGTAGAGCAGCGGCAGCGGGGCGTAGTCCCACGCGCCGATGTGCCGCACCACCGTCCCGCCGAAGCCGTCCTTGAAGCGATACACGCCCCACATCGGGTCGGCGGGGTCGAACTCGTCCGGGGCGCCCCAGAAGTCATAGGTGGGATAGCCGTGCGCCTTCGCCCAGCGCATCGCCTCCCACTGGAGCAGGTACGTCGGCATGCGGTTGCGCTCCTCGTTGGCGCTCATGCCGTAGAAGTACCATGCCTTCGGGCCGAAGTGGAACAGCACCAGCCCGGCCAGCGGGCGGCCCTCCCATTCCGCCAGGAACGCCTGCGCCAGCCCGGCCTCGATGAAGCGCGCCCATGCCTCGCGGTAGTAGTCGAGCGGGCGGATCAGGAAGCCCTGCCGCTCGCCGGTCACGGTGTAGAGCCGGTACAGCGTCATGAGGTCCTCCGGCGCGTTCGCTGCGCGCACGGTCACGCCCTTCTTCGGCCCGGTCCGCACCTTGCGCCGCGTCGATTGGGTCATGGCGGCGAGCAGGTCGTCCTCGCTCTGCGTCAGGTCGAGCGTGATCGTGTTGCGGAACTGCACCTGTGACGCGCTGAACCGCCAGCCGCGCGCACGGAGGGCCGCCACCATCGCCAGCCCAACCGGGTTTTCCTGCGCGGGGTGCGCCGCGGCCTCGTCGCCCGCGCCGGGGATGCCGGTCCCGGCGATCACGTCCGGGTCGATCTTGAGCCACACCGCGCGGCGGCTCCGCGCCAGCCGTTCGAGGTGGTCCAAGACCGTGCCGACCAGCGCGGGGTCCTCGTACGGCAGGGCAGGGCCTTTCGGCACGTACATTACGCGCAGCGGCCCGGCCCGGCGCGTCAGCACCGACGCGGCGGCGACGGTCGCGCCGCGCTCGTCCTGAAACGCCAGCCGTTCGGGCTGCCAGCCGGTTTCACGCTGCTTGAACGCGCCCCATTCCCACGTTTGCAGCACATGGGCGTAGGGTAGCGCGCGCAGCAGGTCGTTCCACGCGGCCCGGTCGGTGATCGGGGTGGCTCGAAGCATCGGGGTTTGACTGCCCTACCTTCTTCTGTGCGCGTTATAGACCGCTTCGCTTAATCGCAGGCCCGCATAGCGCGCCCACAGCATCATCGTCCATTCGCGCTGTTCCCACGAGAGGGGTAACTGCTGCAACGTCGCGATAAACTGCTCATGTGTGATGATCAGGAAGCGCCCTTCGGCCAGACTTCTCTGGAATTCCACGAGCTTGTCGGCATCATGCTCGCTGCAAAAGACCGCTGTGCGGCTGGTTGCTCCGGTGCTCAATTCGTGCGCGCAGGCCATTAGCTGATTGCGAAATAGTTGATTGTAGTCCTTCTGAATGTAGAACTCGTAGCGTTCCTTGAACACGTGCCGCGCCGACTCAAAGATCGTCCGGTAAGCAGGCTTATCATATGGGGTTGGGCTGAACGAATCCGTGTACTTGCACTCCAGGCCGAGTATGCCGCTGCATGCGTGTTGATCCCGATACTCGATCAGGACGTCAAACGCCGAGTTGTCATTCGTGTAGTCCCGCGATCCTGGCTTGCGCTCGAAGCCAATGCCGGTCACGGTGTCGAAATCGGGCAGAAGCGATGCCAGAAGGGCGTTTGCCAGCACGAAGTTGTATTTCAGCGGCCCCCAGAAGTTGAAACAAAGCGGCTGGCTGGAAAGCAAATTCCCGCCCAGGCGGTGCGGCTCGATCGCACCGTGTGCAGCGCCATGCTGACGCCCGGCGAGTTCGTCGCGAACGGCGCGCGCCGCGCCCGCTGAGAGGAAGTTCCTGCCCTGTTGGACGCTCCGGTGATCGAGCGTATTGCACACGGTTGCACCGCGCGTGGTGGGATGCGGCCCGGGATCGCTCATCAACACCGCCGTTCGCCACCACCCTTGATGGATCCGGTGACGGTGCTTGAAGCTTTCGCGGTCGCTGGGGATGGGGCCAAGCAATCTTAAGAAGCCGTTTTCCATTTTCGTACTCCTAACTTATAGAAGAAGTATATTACTGGATTATACACCCGGTCCCACGCACCGGCGCTGCGGATCACCTCGCCGCCCCAGCCGCGCTTGAAGCGGTAGACGCCCCACAGCCCGTCGCTGCGCGTCTCGAACTCCGCCTCAAGCTGCTCCGGCTCGGCGTCCGGCACGCCGACCATGTCATACGTGCGCGCGCCCTGGGCTTTGGCCCACCGGATGCCCGCCCACTGCACGCCGTAGGACGCCATGCGCTGCCGCTCGTGGTCGCTGGACGCGCCGTACAGGTACCACGCTGAGCCGCCGAGCGCGAAGACCATCACCCCCGCGAGGTCCCGCCCGCCGTGGCTGCCGAGCAGCAGCACCGCCTGGCCGCGCGGCACGAACAGGTCATAGGCCAGCGCGTAGTATTCGGGCGCGTGCACGCCGAACGCGTCGCGCTCGCCCGTCTCGCGCATCAGCGCGTTGAAGCTGGCGACGTCGGCGCGCGTGCCCTCGCGGATCGCGACCTCGTATTTCGCGCTCTTGCGGATGTTGCGGCGCGTGCCCTGGTTCATCCGGGCGAGGATCGCCTCCTCGGTGCCGGAGATGTCCAGCATGTACGTACGCGGCGGCTGGACGGTCTGCGGGCTGAGGCGGAAGCCCCACGCCGCGAGGTCGGCGTCCAGCCCGTAGCCCGGCTCGATCTTCAGGAAGGCCGCCCCGTGCCGTTTGGCGGCAGCATCGACGGCGGCGAGCAATGCCTTCACCTGCGCCGCGTCGGACCAGTCCACCAGCGGGCCGTATGGCGCGTAGGCCAGCCAGCCCAGCCGCAGCGGCAGGCGCCGCAGCAGGATCTGAACCCCGGCGCACAGCCGCCCGGCGTCGTCCTGCACGGCGACGCGCAGCGACCGCCAGCCGAAGGCCGCTTTAAGCTCGCCCCAGGCGCTGGTCTGGAGCAG
>CAZGLU010000161.1:0-7719 GCA_964526095.1 uncultured Anaerolineaceae bacterium
AGATGGAATCTCGTGACTGGAGTTCAGACGTGTGCTCTTCCGATCTGTGAACTGCTCGGCGGTGACGCCCTGACCGGCAAACACCTCCTGGATCAGGTGGAGGTGGAACGCGATGCTTTCCAAAACCGCACGCAGCAGATGGTAGGGGCGGTGGTGGGGGCGCAGGCCGATGAAGGCGCCCGTCGCGTGCGGGTTCCAATAGGGCGTCCGCTCGCCGAGAAGGTAGGGCAGGAAGATAAGGCCCTCAGCGCCGGGCGGGATGGCGCGGAGCTGCTGGTCTACGATCTGCTCGAAGTCGCCGCCGAGATGGGCGATCACCTGCCGTTCGGCGGTAAAGAGCGTGTCGATGCACCACGCATACGACGAGCCTGCACTCTGCATCGTGCCGGTCAGCGCATACATGCCCGGCACCAGATGGCAGTAGTTGAAGGTGCGCTGGCCGGAATCGTAGAGCGGCTGCGGCTGGCAGAAAGACATCCACGCCGACGACCCCATGCTGACGTAACCGCTCCCCGGCTCGGTGACCCCCGCCCCGACGGCCGCCGTCGGGCCGTCGCCGCCGCCGATCACGACCGGGGTGCCCGCCTGGATGCCGGTCAGCTTGGCGGCCTTCGCCGTGACGGTCCCGATGATCTCGGTGGACGGCACCGCCGGGGGCAGTTTCTCCGCCGGGAGGTCAAGCTCGCTCAGGATCGCCCGATCCCATTCGCGTTTCTGAAGGTCGAAAAGGCTGGTGCACGAGGCATCCGAGAAATCCGTGACCACCGCATCCGTCAGCCGGAGCGCGATGAAATCCTTGGGCTGCAAGAAGACGGCGGTGCGGTCGAACAGGTCGCGCTCGTGGTTCTTCATCCACAGGATCTTAGGCCCGGTGTACGTTGCGCTCGGCGGGTTGCCGGTGATACGGTACAGACGCTCGCGCCCGATCTTCGTTTCAAAAGCGTCCGCTTCCGCGATCGCGCGCTGGTCGGACCATATCATGGCAGGGCGCAACGCGTTGCCCTCGCCGTCGACGGGCAGGCACGCCGACATCTGCCCCGTCAGCGCGATGCACAGGTAGCTGTCTTCCGGCCTGCACAGGCGCCTGACAGCCGCCACAAACGCCTGCCACCAGACGTCAGCCTCCTGCTCCGACACGTTGCCCGGCTTGTAGTCCGTCTCGTACGGCTCGGTTGCCGACTCGAGCAGCCGGCCCTGAGTGTCGAAGACCGACACCTTGCACTGGCTGGTGCCCAGGTCACACGCGATGATTTTGTCTGTGCTCATCTCGTCAGCCTGCCTATGGTCTGTTTCAGCAAGGCCAGTTCGTTCAACAGGACGGCCTGGAACGGCTCGCTCCACGGCTCGCCGCGCCAAAGCTCACGCACCTCCGACAGCACGTCGTCGGGGTTATAGCTCGCGCTCGGGTCGAGGTCTTTGGCGACCCACAGCACCGCCGCGATGGCGCGCGCGACACCGGCCCCCGCTTCGCCCATAGCGTACAGCGTGCGGACCGGGCGCAGGAAGCGCTCGTCAGGCCCCAGTTTCCGCCATGCGCCCCGTGCCACCGTGCCGATCTGCCGGTTGATCCCGGGCGTTTGCAGGCGGCGGATCGCCCGGTCCTGGTACGCCCGCAGCTCGTCGGCTGAGAAGCCGTACTCGTATTCCAGGACCTGCCGGAGTTCGGTGAACAGCGGCTCAAGCCAGGTCAGCAGCACGGTATCTTGAAACGCTTCGTGCAGGTAGGCGTGCCCCCGGATGTAGCCGAGGAATGCCAGGCTGTCCGCCACCGTATTGACCAGGTAGCGCTTCCGCCAGAAGGATGGGGCGATATCGGAGACCTGCGTCAGCGACGATACAGGGAACTCCACGCCGGGCGGTGATGTGATCGCCCACTCCCAGTAGGCTTCTGTGCGCGTGCTGAGCGACGCGGGCCAGAGTGCCTGGGAGTTCCGGTCAACCACGGTATCCAGGAACGTCCGGCGCAGTTGTTCATCTGTCGCGACGGCCTGAAGCTCCATCAACGCGGCGAGGTGCGTGCTCGACCCCTCCACGTTCTCGCAGGCCATGACGAAGAACGGCTCGCCCGACTGCACCCGCCGGATGACGGTGTCGCGCATGGTGTTCGCGACGTGGGGCAGGTTCTCGAACTGTACCGAGGTCGTGATGATCGTCGCGCCGTCCAGCCATTGCTCCAGTTTGGGCTTATCCCGCACGACGTGAAAGGCGTCCGCGATCGCTGTACGCTGCTCGGTGATGCTGCCGTCCAGCTCGACGACCTCCAGCGGGTATTCTCGCGCCACCCTCAGTCGGTCAATGAGTTCGGTATCGACGTCCGCGACGGCCACTTCCACGCCCGCGTTCGCCAGGACCGGCACGACGAGGCCGCGCCCCAGGTTCCCGGAGCCGAAATGAAGCGCGCGGATCGGTTCACTGTGGCTCATAGGTTCACCATCACTTTCACTGCTTCGTTCCGTCGCGCCGCCGTTCGTAGGGCTTGCTCCGTTTCCTCCAGGGAAAACCGGTGCGTCATGAGGGGGCGGGCCTCGATCTGCCCGGTGGACAGGTAATGCAGCACCGCCGGGAAGGTGTTCTTGAAGCGGTAGACGCCCTGCACGGTCAGTTGGCGGTACATGATGTCGAGGAGCGACAGCGGAAGCTTGGCATGGTCCAGGCCGACCAGTACGAGCGTGCCGCCCGGCTTGATGTGGGGGAAAGCCTGCTCGATGGCGGTGGCAACCCCGGTCGTGTCGATCACGATGTCGATCGACAGCGGGTCAAGCGGCAGCCCCGTCCCGTTGAGGCCCGTCGCGTCGATGGCCTGGTCCGCCCCAAGCTGCCGGGCCAGTTGGAGCCGGAGCGGTTCCGTGTCGGTGGTGCCGACGTACTGCGCACCGGCCAGCCGCGCGAACTGCGTGACGCCCAGGCCGATCGGCCCCGCGCCGAGGACCAGCACGCGCGTCCCCAATGTCACTTTGGCGTGTTGGACGCTGCTGTAAGCGACGCTCAACGGCTCGACCAGCGCTCCTTCCTCAAGGGTCAGATGGTCCGCAAGGTGGAACACCAGTTTCGCGGGCCAGTTGATCAGCTCCCGCAGCGCGCCATCGTGCGAGCGCGAGGCCATGAACTCCATCTTGGGGCAGAGGTTGTAATCCCCATTGAGGCACTGCTCGCAGGTCCAGCAGGGCTTTCCCGGCTCGACCACGACGCGATCCCCGACGCGGAAGCCGTCTACGTCGCGCCCCACCGCGACGATCTCACCGGCGGCCTCGTGCCCCAGGGCAAACGGCTGTGCGATCGCGCTCGATACGCCGCCGCTGTAGAAGTACTTCAGATCGGACCCGCATAACCCGACGGCGCGGATGCGAACCTGGACTTCATCAGGCGCTGGGTCGCCCGGCGCCTGCCGCTCCTCGACGATGATTTGTTCTTTGCCGTACAGGATGGCTGCACGCATCTCGTGAATGCTCCAGGTCGGTTACTTGACGGCACCGGCGGTCAGGCCGCGTACCAGATAGCGCTGCATGAAAATGAGGAAGATCAGGGGCGGCAGCATGACCAGGACGCTCGCCGCTGTGATCTCGCCCCACCGGGTCCCTGCAGTGGTGATGAACTGCGCGATGCTGACCGACGCGGTTCGGGTCGTCTTGGTGGTCAGGGTGAGCGCGAACAGGAACTCGTTCCACGAGTACAGCAGCAGCAGCGCGGAGGTCGCCGTGATGCCGGGCGCGGCCAGCTTGAGCGACACGCGCCAGAAGACGCCGAATGGCGTGCAGCCGTCGATCAGCGCCGCCTCTTCCGTTTCGATCGGCAGGTCGTCGAAGAAGCTTTTCATGATCCAGATCGCCATCGGGAGGTTCATCAGCGTGTGCATCAGGATCAGCGGGATGAAGGTGGTCAGCAGGTCCAGGTTGGACCACAGGATGAAGAACGGGAGCAGGGCCGTAACGGGCGGTAACATGCGCTGGCTGTGGATCCAGAACTGGACGTCGCCGCGTCGCGCGAAGACCATGCGCGACAGGCTGTATGCGGCCAGCGTGCCGAGTGTGATCGCGATCAGCGTGCTCGCTCCGGCCACCACCAGGCTGTTACGGAGCAGATCTTGAAAGCCGTACTGCTCGAACAGCACGCGGTAATGCTCCAGGGTGGGGCGAAAGATCAGGACGGGCGGCAGGGCGAACGCCTCAAGCTTGTTCTTCAGCGACGTGGAGATGACCCACAGGACGGGGGTCAGGGACCACACGGACAGCAAGATCAGCCCGACGATCGTAAGCACGCGCGTCAACCAACGGCGCAGCAAATAGTAGGTGTCGGAGTGATAATTCATAGTCGACATGGCGGTATTTCCATTAACGCATTCTGTTCACAAGCCATCGGCTGATCAGCGTGACGATGACGAGCATAACGAGGGACATCGCAGCGGCATACCCGATCCGGTAGGACGTGAACATGGTCTGGAAGACCTTAAAGCTAAAGACTTCCGTCAGCGTCCCAGGGCCACCCTTCGTCGTCGTGTAAATCAGGTCGAACGTCTTGATCGAGTCGATCACCCGGAACAGCAGCCCGATGATCAGGATGGGGCGCAGCAGGGGGATGGTGACGCGGAACAGAATCTGTAATGCGTTGGCGCCATCGATCTGGGCGGCTTCATAATAGTCCTCAGGGATGGCCTGAAGCCCCGCGAGGTAAATCATGGCCAGGAAGGGCGTCCACTGCCAGATGTCAATGAGGATCACGGCCCACTGCGCCAGGGCGGGATCCCCCAACCACGCGATCCTGCCCGTGCCGAACAGCTCATCGAGGTAATAGCTGATAATGCCGAGTTGGGGGTCATACAGCAGCCGCCACGTTATCCCGACGACCACGGGCGGGACCATCATCGGGATGAAGGCGACGATGCGGAACAGGTTCTTGCCCCAGCGCAGGCCGTTCAGGAACAGCGCGATCGCCAGGCCCAGGATGAACTCAGCCGTAACCCCGACGCCGACGAACATCGCGGTAAATTTGAAGCTGTTGAGGACCGTGGCGTCTTCGGCAAGCCGCTTGAAGTTGTCGAAGCCGATGTACTGGACCTGATCGAGCCGCAGCATGTGCATGTTCGTCAGGGACATTTGAACCAGCCGCACCGTGGGGTAAATCGTCATGACAAGCAAGAAGATGACGGCGGGCAGCAGCATGGCGATCAGGGTGTAGTTGCGCCTTGGCCTTGACCGCTGGGCTTGAGCGAGGTTGCGATGCGTAATGACTGGTACAGCCCTCATAATACTCTACTCAATCATGTCTGAGTGTACTTAAGCTAGAAATATCGAGCAGTCGCGAGCCGGTCGGAGTACCGGCCAGCCAGAGCGATTCCGGCTGGCCGGTGCTTCTTGGGGCGGGATAGCCTTACGGCGTGTACAGCCCTGCGTCGATCATCATCTGCGTGATCTCTTCATTGGCTTCGGTCATGGCTTCGTCAGCCGGACGCTGGCCGGAGATCACTTCCGACAGGGCGACGCCGAGGCGGTCACCGACTTCGGTCCAGTTCGGGATGCGCGGACGGTAATCGGGCACGCTCTCTTCGAGCGAGGCGAGGGTCACTTCCGACCAGTTACCCCAGCCAGCCTTCAACTCCTTGAACTCCTCGCTTTCCCAGACGGAGGTGCGCGTCACGTCACTGCGCGGGCCGAGCAGCGCGCTTCGGAGCTGGATGTCAGCGCTCGTCGCCCACTGGACGAACTGCCAGGCCGCTTCCTTGTTTTCCGAGTCGGCGGGGATAAACATGCCCCAGGTGGACAGCGCAGGCGCGCGGCCAGCAGGCCCCGCCGGAACCATCGCGTAGCCCACATTACCGGCCACAACCGACTGCTCCGGATCCTCAACCGGGCCACCGAACACGGTCGCGTCGATGATCATGGCGACGTTGCCCTGCTGCATGTTGGTCAGCGTCGCTTCCCAACCCACGTTCGCCGGGCCGGGGAAGCCGTAGTTTTGCAGCAGTTCCGCATAGAATTCGGCCGCCTCGATGGCTTCGGGCGAGTCCAGGACCGGCTTCATGTTTTCGTCGAAGAAGTCCCCGCCGAACGCGCGCAGGAAGCTCGTGAAGATGTAGACGTTGAGGCCCGCGCCACGGTCGCCGCGCAGGGAGATGCCGGTGATGCCTTCATCCGGGTTGTGGACGGCAGCGGCGGCGGCCATCAGCTCTTCCATCGTTTCAGGCGGCTCGATCCCGGCAGCTTCGAAGATGTCCTTGCGGTACATCAGCTCGATGCTTTCGGCGTAGAACGGCAGCCCCATGAGCTGTTCCGTCTGCGGATCGTGCATCTGGATCCAGGACTTCTCCAGGAAGTCATCCTGCGCGATCAGGTCCGCGTCGGTCAGTTCCTCGTTGGCCAGGAACTCGTCAAGCGGCGTGATCCAGCCCGCGCTGAACCACGTACCCAGGATCAGCGGGTCCATCATGCCGACGTCGAAAGTGGCGCCACCGGCTGCGTACGCGACTTCCTGTGCGGTAATGATGTCGGGATAAGGATACTCATCCACGACGACGGTGATGCCTGTGGCCTCCTCAAACTCGGGGATCAGCGGTTTGAGGCCATCGACCGACGGGTGGAACTGTGCGGCGAAGGTGATGGTTGTTCCTGCGTAGGGCTTATCGTCTTGAGCGGAAACCGGGGCCAGGTTGAGCACCAACGCAAGCAGCAATGCGACGCTGAGCAGGGACAAGAGGTTCTTTCGTCTTAACATGTTTCGTGCTCCAATTGCATAAGGCTTAGGGGAACGCACATTGAAGGAAACAGTATCACTGCAAAACTCCCGATATCACCTCCTTGCTTCTCGCCTCAATCCGACTCGCATTCTTCGGACGGATACGCAGCTCAAGTCGTGCGCCTGAATGGTGTGTGGGCGACAGCAGCGCATACCGATAGGCTGGGAGCTACGGGACTTGGGGCAATGCAGGCGGCGAGGTCGACGAGCTGCTCAGCGGAAATCACTGCATTTAACACACAATATCACACAAGTTTTCATAAGTCAACGTATATGCTCGAAACTTAACATAAGATAACACGCAGCCCGGCTGCTGGCAAAAAAAAGCTCGAACGCGACGGGCCGTGAGGCGTCAGGCGGCCCGGCATGCGCTAAGCCCTGCTTCGGTGTCGAAGGCGAGTCCAAAACGAAAAGAGCCAGGAGTCCCTGGCTCTCCGTTGCGGGTAAGATGCCCTCATGCAACCAGTTTTTTTGCGACGGCAACCGCCCGGCTGGCGTCGGGCGCGAAGCCCCGGTTGCTCCACGACAGATTCAGCCGCCGCTCGAATCGCTCCGAGTGCTCCCGTGTCTGTGCCAGCACAAACACCGGTCGGTTCTCACCGCTGAGCAGGATAGGGAACATAGTCTTGCCCCTGTTATCAGCCAACGCCCCATGTTTCAGGTTTTCAGCTTAAGCTGAGTTAAGTGAGGTGCGGCCAGAAATTCGGGCACTTTTTCACAGAATTTTGGGATAACCGAAATGCGCATCTGACCTACTTATGCTTTAATGTGGTGCAATAGGGATGGGGGGAATAAAAGTTGTCAGGCTGGTGGTATCAGCAGGCCAAGCAGTCGGCCCGCGAACAAAACCGGACGAGAACTATCGAGACGAAAGTTGTCGGTGTCACCTTTAATAACCGGCAATCAGTAGTGGCTCAGCTCCGTCTGGGCGAAACTCTTTTTCTCCGTCGCGACCCCACAAATCCGTATGATAGAAACGCGATTCAGGTCGTG
>CAZGLU010000162.1:0-7712 GCA_964526095.1 uncultured Anaerolineaceae bacterium
CGGGCCGTTGCGTGGCCGCCAGCTTACCCACGCCCTGCCGCAGACACGCTGGCAGACCTCGATGGCCGGGCTGGTCAAGCGCGGCGTGATCGCACAGGAGCCGGTGCTGGAGTCGCCAGACGTCAAGCCCAAGATCGTGCGCACCGTTCAGCTTGCGATCCCTGCCGCGCGCGTGGGCGACGTGGCAACGCGCGTCGGGCGCGAATCCCGGCGGGCGAACGTGCTGGAGACGCTGCTCAACGCTCGCGACCACCGCATGAGTCTGAGCGCCCTGTGCCGGGCGGTGGGCTGTACCCCGGCCCCGGTCCAGACGCTGGCCGAGACGGGCGATGTGCGCCTGGAGCCGAAACAGGAATGGGTCGAGATCGCGGTCGCGGCGGACGACCTGACCGCCCGCCTGGAGGACAGCGACTACAAGGCGGCGCCCGCGCAGCGTGCGACCCTGGAGGCGCTGTTGGAGGTCAACGGCGCGCTGCCGCTGGACGCCCTCGACCGTCGGGCCGTCGCCCAGCTTGAAAAGGCCGGAACGCTCCGGCGCTGGACGGAGCCGGCCTGGGTGGAGTTGAACCTCACTCCGGCGGAAGCCGCCCAGCGCATCATCGACCTGCGCGGCAGCCAGCCGTACCTGGACATCCTGCACTTCCTGGCGCAAGAGCCTGGCCCGGTGAGCGTGAGCGAGGTTTACGCGCAGACCGGCGCGAACCTGGCCCGCCTCCAACGGCTGGCCGACGAGGGGCTGGTTACGTTGGGCGAGGCGGAGTCGTGGCGCGATCCGCTGGTCGATCAGGAGTTCGTGCCAGTACTGGCGCCGCCGCTCACCGCCGAGCAGGCAGCAGCCTGGGAGCCGATCCGGAGCTACCTGGACACCGCACACTGGGGCCAGGTCGTGGGCGCGACGCACCATCCGGGCGTGTTCCTGCTACACGGCGTCACGGGGTCCGGCAAGACGGAGATCTACCTGCGCGCGGTAGAACACGTCCTGGCGCAGGGGCGGCAGGCGATCGTGTTGGTGCCGGAGATCGCGCTCACGCCGCAGACGATCCGGCGATTCGCCGCCCGCTTCCCCGGCCGTGTGTCGGTGGTGCACAGCGGCCTGAGCCCGGGCGAGCGTTACGACACCTGGCGCCGCGCGCGGTCCGGCGACCTGCACGTGATCGTCGGCGCGCGCTCGGCGCTGTTTACCCCTCTACCAGACGTCGGGCTGGTCATCCTGGACGAGGAACACGACGACAGTTACAAGAACTCGCCACCCGTCAGCCCGCCCTACTACCATGCGCGCGAGACGGCGATCAAGCTGATGCAGCTCACCGGCGGGGTGGTCTTGCTCGGCAGCGCCACGCCCGACGTCGTCACCGCCTACCGCGCGGCTCAGGGGCAATACCGCCTGCTGCGCCTCTCCGATCGCGTCATCGTACACCGCGAGCGCCTCGCGGAACAGGCACGCCGCCTGAATGCGGCGGTCGCACGCTACGAGCCGACGGACGCCTCGGACGCCATGAGCGCCGCGCTGCCCGGCGTGCAGGTGGTCGATATGCGCGACGAGCTACGCGCCGGGAACCGCAGCATCTTCAGCCGCGCCCTGCACGCTGCACTGGACGAGGTGATCGCACGGGGTGAGCAGGCGATCCTGTTCCTGAACCGGCGCGGCACCGCCACGTTCGTCATGTGTCGCAACTGCGGCACCATCGCCGCCTGCCCACGCTGCAACACGCCCCTGACCTATCACGGCCCGCAGCAGGCGTTGATGTGCCACTACTGCGGCTACTCCCGCGAGCACATCACGGTCTGCCCGGAATGCAGCAGCAAGCGAATCAAGCACTTCGGCCAGGGCACGGAACTGATCGAGTCGGCGGTTCAGGCGGAGTTCCCGCACGCGCGCACGATCCGTTGGGACCGCGACACCGCCACCGGGCGCGAGGCGCACGAGACGATCCTGAAGGCGTTCAGCGAGCGCCAGGCAGATATCCTGGTCGGCACGCAGATGGTCGCCAAGGGCCTGGACCTGCCCTACGTTACGCTGGTGGGCATCATCTCGGCAGATACGGCCCTCGGCCTGCCGGATTACCGGTCCGGGGAGCGGACGTTCCAACTGCTGACCCAGGTCGCGGGGCGCGCGGGGCGCGGCGTGCTCGGCGGGCGGGTGATCCTGCAAAGCTACATGCCGGAGCATTACGCGATCCGGGCGGCAGCCGCGCACGACTATGAGGCGTTCTACGCACAGGAGATCGAGTACCGGCGGGAGCAGATGTACCCGCCGTTCCGACGGCTGGCGCGCATCGTGTTCCCCTACGAAGGGGCCTTCCGCGCGGAGCAGGAAGCGCAGCGCGCCGCGGAGATCCTGCGCAAGCACGTGGACGCACGGCGGTACACCGCGACGGAGATCATCGGCCCGACGCCATGCTTCTTCGCCAAGCGCAACAACCTCTACCGCTGGCACCTGATCCTGCGCAGCCCAAACCCGGCGGACGTGCTGCGCGGCATCGACCTCGCGGATGAATGGATCGTGGACATCGATCCGGTGGATATGCTGTGAGGGACGGGGCGGGTGCGGCTCAGCGCACGCTGCGCGGGTAGAACTGGTTCCCCAGCCGCGTCAGGACGACCACGCCCAGCGCGAGCGACCCGGCGACGATCGAGATCAGCGTGCCGATCCAGCCTGTGAACCAGAAGATGCCCCACACGTTCGCCAGCAGTGCCAGCGACACGCCGCCGATCGCCGCGGCCACGAGCGGCGCCTGATCGCCCAACCCGACCCGCCGCGCGATAGAGCGGCCAAGCAGGGTCGCCAGGGCGGACCATCCCGCCAGCGCGACCAACCCCAGCACGACCCATCCCAGGATCACGAAGGGAAGCAGGAGCACGGGCAGTACGAGGACCAGCGAGACGGCATAGACCACCGTCAGCCCGATGACGATGATGAAGGTCAGGCAGCCGACGCTCCCGGTGGCCCAGGGGGAGCGGCGGAGCGACGCGGCCATGCGCGCCATACGCTGCGGGAAGATGGCGGCCATGAGGGCGGCCAGCCCACCGGAGAGCAGCGCGCCGCCGATCAGTCCGCCCAGCCGGAACACGGGCTGCGCCCGCCAGCCATCGACCCCGGAGCCGAGCACGCCGGCGACGGTCGCCCGTTCGCCCTCGCTGCACTCGCGCCGCAGCTCACCGCCGATGCGGGCGCCCTCGCGCTGGACGAATGTATTCGCGCACAACACGACGTCGCCCCCTACGCTGGCGGTCTCGCCGAGCACAAACTCGTTCGCGATGGTGACCAGATCGCCGGTGACAGCGCCATCCATTGCGATATGGTTCGCGACAGCCGTCAGGTCCCCATCGATCGTGCTGCCTGCGGTCAGGTTCACGTTGTTGGCAATGACCATCTGATCGCCACTGCGCTGTTCACCTGGGCGCAGGGTGAAGGTCCCGTGCAGGCCAAACCCGCTGAAGGTCGGGACGCCAAGCCCACAGGCCAGCGAGGCCGCGCCCAGCATCGCCAGCACCAGGGCGATCCACTTATAATGCCGCCGTCCGTCCGTCATCTCTCCGCCAACTCGCTTCCCAGACACGCCACCACACGCTTTCTCAGGCGGCAGACCTGCCGCGCCTCAGGGCCTCGCGTTGATGCGCGGTCGGCCCGACAGGTACCATAACAGCCACAGCCACAACATACTCAACGGGATCATCGTGCTCAGCAGCGCGGGCAGCATCGGCGTATCGGTCGCCACGTTACGCAGCACCCGCACCAGGTCGAGCACGAGGTCGATCGCGTAGCTCGTCCCGGCGGCGGCGGCCTCCAACAGGGCCGCGACCGTCGCGGGGTTGCTCAATACGCTGACCATCAGGATCAACGCGGCAGACAACACCGGCACCGCCAGCAGCGCGGCGGCCATCAGTCCCAACGCAACGCCCAGGCTGATCTTGCGCTCCGCCAGCTCATCAAGCTGCAAGCGCGCGATCGCAGCCATCACACGCCCCGCAAAGTCCGCCGATGGCGCGAGGAGCGGCGTCGAGCGCAGCAGGCGATCCACGCGCTGCATCCGGCTCCACCGCTCCGACTCACCCGCCGCCGCCTCGATCTGCTGGTGCAGCGCCTCAAGCTCCTCGGGCGAGAGGGTCTGGTCCAGCGCCTCGCTCATCTTCCGGTTCAGTTCGGACGGGTCTTGTGCCATCAGGAACCTTCCAATACCAGGTTGAGTGCGGCCGCGGGCTGGCCCTCAAGCTGATCGGCCAGCGCCTGGCGCGCGCGGAACAAGCGGCTTTTGACCGCGCTTTCGGTGGTGTCCAGCATCTC
This sequence comes from uncultured Anaerolineaceae bacterium, assembly GCA_964526095.1. Taxonomy (GTDB): domain Bacteria; phylum Chloroflexota; class Anaerolineae; order Aggregatilineales; family Aggregatilineaceae; genus Aggregatilinea. The sequence goes on from CAZGLU010000162.1 coordinate 4,286, forward strand.
CGCGATCTCCGCATACGACAGGTCGTACCAGTAGCGCAGGACGACGGCCAGGCGGTAATCCGGGTTCAGGCCCTCCAGCAGGGCCTGAACGAGCAGGTTACGTTCGTTGTTCAGGGCCGCCTCTTCAGGGTTCGGGGTATCGCTCGTCAGCGCCGGATGCGGCGGCAGCGGCTCCTCCAGGGACAGCCAGGTGAGGCGCCGACGCCGGATCCGGTCGATGCAGTGGTTGGACGCGATCGACAGGATCCACGTCTTAAACGAGCGGCTCGGATCGTACCGGTCCAGGTTCGCGTAGGCGCGCAAGAATGCCTCCTGTGCGGCGTCCTCGGCCTCCGTCCGCTCGTTGAGCATGCGATACGTCAGGTTGAACACGTCGCGCTCGAAACGGTGCACGAGTTCCCCGAAGGCTTGCTGATCGCCCGCGAGCGTCCGCTGTACCAACAGGGCCTCGGTTTCTTCGCTCACAATCGGTACCCTACCTGGCCGGTCAAGTTCAACTAATCCCTACTCACAATGGTATACGCATGCGGCGGACACCGGTTGCGCCCCAATATGCCGTTTCGTGCTGGTCAGATGCGCCCGTGTAGGGGTAGAATGCCGACCACCTGTATTCTAGATCCGATCCCGGGCCGGACAAAGAAGAGGATAAACCACAATGCCTGTGATCTACCGCGACGCCGACGCGAACCTGGGCTTGCTCACCGACAAGGAGATCGCCGTCCTGGGGTACGGGAACCTCGGCCGACCAATGGCCCTGAACCTGCGGGACAGCGCTTTCCCGGTGCTGATCGGCAACCCGCCCGACGACTACAAGACCCTCGCGTACCGCGACGGCTTCGAGGTCGTGGACATCCCCGAGGCCGCGCGCCGTGCGAACTTCCTGCTGGTGATGATCCCGGACGAAGTTGCACCCCAAGTATACCTCACCGAGGTGGCGCCGCACCTTCAGCCGGGTGACACGTTGGTTTTCGCCTCCGGCTACAATATCACGTTCGGATTCATCGAGCCGCCGCCTTTCGTAGACGTCGTCCTCGTCGCACCGCAGACCGTCGGCGAGGGCGTGCGTGAGGGCTACGTAGCCGGGCTGGGCTTCCCCAGCTTCGTGGCCGTCGCGCAGGACGCATCCGGCCAGGCATGGCCGCGCGTCCTGGCCGTCGCCAAGGCGCTCGGTGCGCTGCATCGTGGCGCGATCGAACTGACCTTCCAGCAGGAAACCGAGCTAGACCTGTTCGTGCAGCAAGCCCTGCTCCCCGCGATCTTCGGCGTGCTGCAAACCGCGATCGACGTGCTCAACCGCGAGGGCTTCCCCCCGGAGGCGATCTTCACCAGCCTGTACCTCTCCGGCGAGCTGGGCTACATCATCTCGAAATGGGCGGAAACCGGCATCCTCCCGAGCTTGGCGCTGCACTCGCTCACACAGCAGTACGGCATGCTCTCACGCGTCGAGCGGTTCAAGGAGGTCAAGCTCACCCGGCAGATGGAGATGATCCTGGATGCGATCCGCTATGGACGCTTCGCCCAGGAGTGGGCAGCGGAGTACGCGGACGGCTACCCGCGCCTGCAAGCCCTGCGGCGGCGCCTGGAGGACATGCCGCTCTGGCAAATCGAGCGCGAGGTGCTGGCCGACCTGCGGCCCGGCGAGGATGGGTTCTAGATCGGCTCCAGGTGTGCCTCGGCCCAGGCGTCGTAGCGCTCGCGCAGCGCGGCCACGACCGGCCCCACGCGCCCATCACCCACCGCCTGCCCGTCGATGCGGGTGATCGGCACCACACCGCGCGTGCTGCTCGTCAGCATCGCCTCCGTCAGCGCGGGCATGTCTTCCCGGCAAACCGGCTCCAGCGAAAGCGGGAGGATCTGCGGCGCCACCTCGAACACCGCGCGCCGCGTGATGCCCGCCAGCACGCCGTCGCCCGCTGTGTGCAGCGTCCCGTCCAGCACGCCATAAAAATTGCTGGACAGTCCTTCGAGCAAGCATCCGCGCTCGTCCTGCATGATGGCCTCGTAGATGCCCTCCGGCAGCGTGGAATAGGCGGACCGCCGGGTGGCGAGCCATTCAGTCGTTTTCACCGCCGGGTTCTCGCGCCGGATCGGGACCGTGATCACCGCCGCGCCCTCAGACAACAGGGCCGGGTCAAGCTGCTGGAGCGGCTCCGCCGCGAGGTACAGCAGCGCCGGATCATTCGCCGGAACGGTGATGCGGAAGCGGCTCTCGGCGAAGCCCGCCTCGCGCAGCAGTGCGCGGAGGGCGGCCCGCAAGCGCGTCCGGTCGAGGCGCAGCGGGATATTGCTCAGGCGGGCGGACTCCTCCAGCCGGTCGAGATGCGCGTCGAGCAGCAGCGCATGGTCGCCGTGGAAGGTGCGGGCCACGGTGTACACGCCGCGCGGCTCGTAGATCACCGCCTCCGCCAGCGAACCGACCTGGTACTCGGTTGGCCGCAGCGCCTCGCCGTCCAGGATCATCGTCGGGATCACGCCCACCTGCTCCGCCATGCTCGCTGCCTTCCCCTCATCCGAAAAGTGCCCGCACCATTATACCAGACCCGTGCGGCCCTACGGCGCGTAGGCCGCGATCACGGTGGGGAGTTGGTCGAGCGCGGGATACATCTCGTCCGCCGCCCCGCCGATGTACAGCCCGGTTGAGCGGCCACCGTCCAGCGCGAACGCGGCCCACAGGTCGAGGTCGCTCGCCAGCAGCCACGCTTGCAGGTCTGCAAACGAGACGAAGCTGCCCGGCACCGCGATGAACAGGATGCGCCCGGCGCGATCCTGTGCGACCACCGTGCGCCGCGAAACCTCTCGGAACCCGTCCCCCTGCGGGGCGGGGACGCCGCCCGCCTCGATCAGCATCGGGAACGCCTGCACCGCCTGGAACAGCGGCTCGCCAGCGTACGGCTCGCCCACCAGCGAGCGCACACGCGTCCCCGCGCCGTCCACCTGCAACATGCCGCCGAAGCCGCTGAACGACTGCCCCGATGCCTGCCCGTCGCTGATCACCAGCCCGAGCGCACGGTCCGCCTCATCGAAGAACCCACCGTTGACGATCAGAGCCGCCTCTGGCAGGCGGGCGCGCCACTCGTCCAGGCGCAGCGGCGCGCCAGGGCTGTAATGCACGCGCAGCGCGACCTGTGCGGGGTCCATGCGGGCGAGGATCGCCGTGAACTGCGCGCCGGAGTCCAGGCGCACCCGATCATGACGGCGCTCGATGCCGGGCGCGACAGGCTGCCAGCCCGTGTCCGGCGTCACGCTCGGCGCGGGGGTGGGCGTTGGGGCAAGCGCGGACGGTGCCAGCGGCGGCATCTCAGACGTCGCGCGGGCCAGCGTACAGCCGAGCAGAGTCGCGGCCAGCAGCAGCACCGCCAGCCAGCCGCACCGAGACGAAACGGAGGGCTGGCTCATCGGCGTCGCTGCTCGTCGTCACGCGTGGCGC
>CAZGLU010000163.1:0-7623 GCA_964526095.1 uncultured Anaerolineaceae bacterium
ATCAGGTGATCCGCCTGGGGGTGGACAACAACGACCTGGGCAAGGCCGCCGCGCAGTCTCTGGTGTTGTTCGTGATGGTGATCGGGATGACGGTGTTGAGTTTCCGCACCGGTGGCCGTCAGGTCACGTACGGAGCGTAAAGTATGACCAGCATTTCGCAACCTACGACCTCATCTGCGACGGGTGTCTCGTCGCTGCGCCGTACGCTGCGCAGGTGGATCCCCAAGCGGTGGTATGCGCACATCATCCTGTTGATCTCGTGCCTGATCCTGGGGATCCCCCTGTTCTACTCGATCCTCGTCGCCACCCAGTCGAACGCGGATGTCTACAGCTACCGGTTCACCTTTGGGGAGCAACTGCGCAATAACTGGCACGTGGCCTTTAACGTGCGCGGCCTGCACAACTACATGCTCAACAGCCTGATCATGACCGTCGTGATCACGGTCGGCAAGACCGTCTTCTCGCTCCTGGCCGGGCTGGCGTTCGTATACTTCCGCTTTCCGGGGAAGTGGCTGGTGTTCGGCTTCGTGCTGATCACGTTGATGATGCCGACCGAGGTCTTGATCATCGCGCTGTTCCGCTTTGTCAACCAGCTTGGTTGGGCCAACACCTACTACGCGCTGACGGTGCCCTTCCTCGCGAGTGCGACCGGGTCGTTTCTGTTCAGACAGCACTTCGCCAGTATCCCGCCGGAGCTGTCTGAGGCGGCGCAGCTTGACGGCGCGAATCCGCTTCAGTTCCTGGTCCGCGTGCTGATCCCGATTAGCTGGAACACGATCGGCGCGCTGGCGGTGGTCCAGTCGATCTACGCCTGGAATATGTACACCTGGCCGAACATGATCATCTCCGACCCACACCTCGACGTTGTCCAGGTCGGCCTCAGTGCGCTGCTTGCCCGCGACGCCTCGACCCAGTTCGGGCCGCTCATGCTCGGCGCGGTCGTGGCCAGCCTGCCGCCGGTGATCATCTTCGTTCTGCTGCAAAAGCAGTTCATGAGCGGCTTCACCCTGACGCGCGAGAAGTAGGGCCCGGCTTTACCCCAACTGACTATCCGCTGGCGGCGAACCCTCGCCGCCAGCTTCCATCGATCCGGGTTGGCTGCCTGGGTCGTGCCTTTCCCTGATGGCAAAAGCCCCGTTTTCATGCCGGTTGGTGGTAACATAGGGCGTTCCCGTGGCCTTGCGGGGTAGGGAAACACGGCGCCTTGGGTCGGAAGGACATCGTGATGGACATCGACGCCTATCTTCAGCGCATCAACTACCACGGCGGGACCGCGCCGACGCTTGAGACTCTGGTCGCCGTGCATCAGGCTCACCTCACGGCGATCCCCTATGAGAACCTCGACATCCACCTGGGGCGTTACCTCGCGCTTGACCAGCCCGCCATGTTCGACAAGATCGTGACCCGGCGCCGGGGTGGCTGGTGCTACGAGATGAACGGACTGCTCGCCTGGGCGCTGCGCGAGCTTGGCTTTTCGATCACGCTGCTGGGCAGCGCGGTCAACCGGGAGCGCCTCGGCAGCGCCGCCGAGCGCAACCATTTGATCCTGCTCGTGGAGCTTGATCGCCCGTACCTCGCGGATGTTGGCTTCGGCAACGGTTTTCTGCGTCCCCTGCCCCTTGAGCCGGGGCGTTACCCGCAGGGATTTCTGGAATACGCCCTCGCCCACGATAACGGCCGCTGGTATTTCACGAACCATGTTTACGGCGGCGCGGGTTACGACTTCACGCTGGAGCCGCATCAACTGCCCGACTTCGCGGACAGGTGCCACGAACTCCAGACCGATCCGGAGTCCGGCTTCGTGCGTGTGGCGGTGTGCCATCGTTTCACCGCGTCCGGCCTGATCGCCCTGCGCGGCGCCGTGCTGCGGCGCATCACAGCCGGTGGCGCCCACGACACGACCATCCAGGACGAGGGGACCTACCGCCGCGTGCTGGCCGACGAGTTCGACCTGCACCTGCCCGACGCGGAAGGTGCCGCCCTGTGGGACGCCGTCTGGCGCAGGCATCAGGAATTCGTGCGCCAGTTGCCCTGAACGCAACTGACGCCTGAGCGCACATCACACTGTACATCGATCACTGAGATCGGCGGCCTGGGCAAACGCGAGTTGTGAGCCGGGCATGCTGCCCGCGTACCTCGTCCCCGCGCGGGAGTGTCACCACCGCGTCCTGCTGCGCCCCGCGCGCTGACGCCCGCCGTGTCCGTTCCCACCCGGATCGATCGCGGGCCGCGTCTTGTCTGGGCGCGGCCCGCTTGCACATCCGTATGCCCTTCGCCAGCCGGTACGCGGCAAAGCCGGGCGGCTCGGATGCTTTTTGACATTTAGATACACGACAGAGTCGGACGGGTTGGAAACCCGCCCCTACGTGCTTTTCTCCCCCTCTCCAGCCCCGACTGGAGAGGGGGCCGGGGGGTGAGGTCCGTTTTTCAGCCCTTAGCCTCTAGCTCTTAGCCTTTAGCTTGTAGAGCGTGCCCGAAGCCCACGACGACCTTCCTCCCTTCCCTCCGCTTGCGTGGGGGAAGGGGCCGGGGGATGGAGGGCTACCGTCTCCCTCTCCGCCTTCTGCTTCACCTCCCCCTCTCCAGCCTAGACTGGAGAGGGGGCCGGGGGGTGAGGTGAGGTCTGTCCCTCCCCGTTTTGTTCAGCGCCTCACGCCGTCGCCCGCAGCAACTCCGTGCTCGCTTCTGCCAGCGCCCGCAGCAGCAGGCAGCACGACGTCGCCCCCGGATCGAGGTGCCCCCGCGAGCGTTCGCCCAACCGGCTGGCGCGGCCTATCTTCGCCACCATCTCGCGTGTCGATTCCTTGCCTGCTTCGGCGGCCTCGGCCATCTTGTGCAGTGCGGTCGAGAAGTCCTCCCCGGCCTCGACCGACGCCTCGAACGCGTTCACCGCCGGGATCAGCGTGTCCAGCAGCGTCTTGTCGCCGGGTTTGGCGTCGCCGAGCGACTGGATCGCGCCGAGGGCCGCCCGCAGCATCGCCAGGAACGTCGCGCTGTCGATCGTGTCCTGGCCGCGACAGGCGTCCGCCATGTCGAGGAAGAACATGCCGTACAGCGGCCCCATCGCGCCCCCGATCTCGGTGAGCAGCGTGTCGCCGAGCAGGGCCAGGCCGTCGGGCAGGTTGCACGCGTCGGGCAGCTTCTTTTCGGCCAGCGAAAACCCCTTGTTCATGTTCACGCCGTGGTCGCCGTCGCCGATCGCGCCGTCCGTCTCGCTGAGATAGGCCGCGTGCTCCTGGATCGTCTTGATCAGCGCCAGGACGATCGTGCGTCCCTCGCTGCTTGGAAAGCTCTCCATCGCTAGCCTTTCTTGAACTGGACGAATCCCATTGACTCCGCGTCCATATCGATCAGCGTCTTGAGTTCGTCGTCGAGCTTCATCACCGTGAGCGTCGCGCCCATCATCTCCAACGACGTGAAGTAGTTGCCCACGTAGGGCCGGTAGATCGTGATGCCGCGGTCGTTCAGCAGCTCGGCCACCTTGTTATACAGGATGTACAGCTCCATGACGGGCGTCGCGCCCAGCCCGGAGATCAGCACCACGACCTCGTCGCCGCTCTCAAAGGGCAGGTCGGGCAGCACCGTCTCGACCATCACCTGCGCGACCTCGTCCGCTGGCTTCAGGTCCGTTACCGCGATGCCCGGCTCGCCGTGATGGCCGATGCCCAGTTCCATCTTGCCCGGCTCGATCGAGAAGTTGGGGTGCCCCACCGCCGGGATGGTGCACGGCGTCAGGCCCACGCCGATGCTGCGCGTGTTGTCGATTGCCTTTTGCGCCGCGGCGATCACCTCGTCCAGCGAGGCGCCGGTCGCCGCCTTCGCGCCGCCGACCTTCCACATCAGCACTTCGCCCGCGACCCCCCGGCGCTTCTCGCGCTCGTCCGGCGGGGCGGAGGGCACGTCGTCGTTCGCCACGACGGTCTTGACCTCGATGCCGTCCTTCTCCGCCATCCGGATCGCCATCTTGACGTTCATGTTGTCGCCCGCGTAGTTGCCGTACAGGCACGCCACGCCGCGACCGCTGTCCGCGGCCCGGAAGGCATCGTAGAACGCTTTGGCGGACGGCGAGCTGAAGATCTCGCCCACCGCAACGGCATCGACCATATTGCGGCCTATGTACCCGATGAACGCTGGCTTGTGCCCGGAGCCGCCCCCGGTCACGATGCCGACCTTGCCCGGCACCGGTGCTGCCTTGTACTTGATCACGCGCTCATTTTCAGTGGTCGTCACCAGGTCGGCATGCGCCTTCACAAAGCCCTTCAGCATGTCGTTGACGACCAGATCGGGATCGTTAATCAGTCGCTGCATGATGTGTCCCCCGCTTCATCGGTGCTGCGCATCTTGTGGTACATCTCGTCGATCTCGATCATGCGCTGGACCTTCGGGGTCGAGCTGCCGCCCTGAAACTCGGAGCGCAGCCACGCGTCCACGACGGTCTTGGCGAGTTCGGGACCGATCACTCGCGCGCCCATGGTCAAGATCTGGCAGTTATTGCTCTTGCGGGATCGCTCGGCGGAATACACGTCGTGGCAGGTCGCGGCCCGGATGCCGGGGACCTTGTTGGCCGTGATCGCCATGCCAAGCCCTGTCCCACACAGCAGGATGCCGCGCTCGAACCGCCCCTCGGCGATGGCGGTGGCAACCTTGAGCGCAATGTCCGGGTACAGCACCGGCGTGGTGTCGTACACGCCCATGTCCTCGACTTCCTCGTTGCGCTCGATCAGGTACGCCTTGATGATTTCCTTGAGTTCGTATGCTGCTTCGTCGCAGCCGATTGCGATGGCCATAGCGATTCCTTTGCCTATAAGCTACAGGATGGGTAGAGCGAAACAGCACGTAGCACCGGATCGCCTGTCCGCTGACCCGTGCTGTCCGCGCGATTGGCCTCTTTAGTATTGTATGTGGTCGCCCGGTGGACGGATCGCTGCCCGCCGGGCGACGTTGGTCCAAAGCTCTTTACGGTTGTTCGACCTGGGCGCTCAGGCGCCGCGCCGAACGTTGTTCGTGTCAAATCTGACCATAGGATGCAGCACCACAATGTGTGCTGCGTGCCCTCTCTTGCTCTCCCTCAACTGAGAGGTGGCGCGCCAGCGAGCTACGATAGGGACGGGCGATCCCGCCGGGGTGCTCGCCGGGCTTCAACCACGCTCTCGCTCGACCTTCAACCGTTCTGTCACCTCCTTAACTCCTGCCGGTCAACCTCTCTCTCTCACGCTCCAACTAGACCTGAACGCCTCCTTACTATTTACAATATATCTGCCTCGGCTTGTGGTACGCCGTGGCCCTGCTTCCTACTGCTCATTCAGTTCAGGCGCGATTTTGACCGAAACGCCGTGTTCCTTCAACGCCTCGACCTTCTGAGGCGGCGTCTTGGAATCGACGATCACCAGGTCAAACTTGCTGAGCGGCGCGAGTTCGCGCAGCGCCTGCTTGCCCAGCTTGGTGTGATCCAACAGCAAAATACGGCGGGCGGCGGAATGGATCATCGCCCGCTTGATCCGCACGATGGTTTCTTCCTGGTGGAACGCATACCCGTCGTTGACGGCGGAGGTGGACATGAACAGCGTGTTTGCCCGCAGCCCGCTGACCATCTGCTCGCACTGGTCACCGACGAAGGCGTTGTGCCGCAGCAGGTAGTCGCCCCCCAGGCAGATGAGATGGATCTGGTTGCACGACCGCAGGATCTCGATCGCGGACAGGAAATTGGTGATGACCGTCAGGTGCGAAATATCGACCAGCTTGCGCGCCAGGGCGAGGGCGGTGGTGGAGTCGTCCAGCATGATCGCCTCGCCTGGCTCCACGTACTCGAAGGCAGCGGCGGCGATCGCCGCCTTTTCCTCCTGCGCGGTGTTGAGGCGGTAGGTGAGGTGGCTCTCGAACAGGTACGTGGGCTGCGCAGTTGCGCCACCCCGCACTTTGCGTAGAATGCCTTGTTGTTCCAGCTCGTCGAGGTCACGGTGGATCGTCATTGCGCTGACTTGAAACATCTCCACGAGGTCCTGAATGTACACGGAGGTGTTGCGCATCAGCAGCTCGGCGATCTGGTTCTGCCGCTCAGCTTGGGTGTGGTTGGCTATCGGTCCCAACAGCTAATCCACCTGTTTGCTGGTGAGGATGGCACATGAGGCGGCGTTCTGAGCGGTGCGCCACCTCTCATGTTAAGATTAACACTGTTTCATGTTAAAATCAACACAGTTGATGTGTGAGCGCACATCGTCCGTAAATGAACGGATCACATACCTTTTCTATATATTAAAAATAAATATCTATTATATAAAATTAAAAGCGTATGCCCTAACCAATTTTGGGTAGAAGGCTTGATTTTTTTGTATTTGTTTGTATAGTTTAAGTAGCTCTCTCTCTCAACTCTCCTTCAACTCCTTGCCGCGAACCCGTGCCGCTGGCGTTTTTCTGCGCCTGTTGCCGGTTGTTCTTCGCAAGGCTGACCCGAACCACTACACCATCACACGTTCCTTATCCACCGCGCGCGATGTGCAAAGTAACACGGCTCGTGTTAGCTTTCGCACCGACGGCGTGCTGGCGGAAGGGCATCGGGGGAAGGCCCAGCTTTCCCGAAGCTCTCTGCACCGGGCAACTTGCCCGCGCAGGCCACCGTAAAGGGCGTGTCCCTGTTGTTAGAGTGTTAGGAGTCCGTCAAATGCGCAAGTCCCGTTTTAGTAAGTTCCTCCTCGTTCTCGTCGTTTTGTCCCTGTTGGTTACTCCCTCCCTCGTGGCGGCACAGGACGACGGCGAAGAACACCCCCTTAAGGGGCAGTCCATCGATATGGCCATCCTGGGCATCGGCGGTTGGATCCCCAGCTCGGTGGCCGTGACCCTCGCCCAGGAAGAGTTCGCTCCGTATGCCCTCGAAAACTACGGCTACGAAGTGAACTGGACCTTCCAGGAAGCGCCGTTCTCCAACCTCTTCCAGAAGGCCGCGACCTCGCTGGCGACCGGCGCGCAGGAGTTCAACATCATCGTCAGCGACAGCCAGTGGCTCGGTGCGTTCGCTGAAGCGGGCTGGATCGTCAACATCAGCGAGCTGATCGAGGGCGATTACCCGCAGTACGGCGAGATCGAGTGGTACGACCCGGTCGTTCAGAAGGCGTACATGTACTATCCCGATGGCACCGAGACCATCTGGGGCCTGCCGCAGACCGGTGACGTGGTCGTGCTCTACGTCAACAAGGAACTGCTCCTTGACCCCGACGAGCGCGCTGCGTTCGAGGCGGAGTACGGCTGGACGCTGCCCGAGACCTACGAGGACTGGTTCGACATCGACTTCGATCAGTTCGAGCAGATCGCTGCCTTCTTCACGCGTCCTGAAGAGGATCTCTACGGCACCGCCATGCAGTATTCGAAAGAATACGACTTCATGACGATGTTCCTCTACCCCTTCATGTTCTCGAAGGGTGGCGACATCTGGGATCCGATCACCGGCGACGTGTGGGGCATCCTCAACAGCGAAGTGAACGCCGAGGCGATGGAAGTCAACAAGCGCTGGCTGAACTACCAGCCGCCGGGTGCGCTCAACTACGGCATTCCGGACATCGTGGACGTGTTCACGCAGGACAAGGTCTTCTCCGGCTTCCAGTGGGCCGCCATGGGTGACGGCATGATCCC
>CAZGLU010000164.1:0-7605 GCA_964526095.1 uncultured Anaerolineaceae bacterium
CATGAATCGGCGTGCTGATCGCCTGCTCCAACACGCGGCGCGGCGCCTCGTACACGTCGTTGTGGCGCCCCAGGTAGCAGGGGTCGTGATACGTGACGTTCGCCAGCCCGGCCCCATTGACGTGCAGGCGGCGGTCGCGGATCAGCTCGTCCAGGTATTCGGTGTGGTGCACGACGTCATACTCCGCGCCGAACTGCGCGTATTCCTTGCCGAGCGTGTGGAAACAGTGCGGACACGTGACCAGGATGCGCGGCGGCTGCACGGCGTTGAGCGTCTCGATGTTGGCTTGCGCCATCTCGTAAAACAGGTATTCGTTGCCCGCCCGCCGCGCGCTGTCCCCGGTGCAGCCCTCGCGCTCGCCCAGCACCGCGAACTTGACCCCCGCCGCGTGCAAAACCTGCACCAGCGCCCGCGCGACCTGCTGCGCGCGCGGCTCCAGGCTGGCCGCACACCCGACCCAGTAGAGGATCTCGTAGTCGTCCACCTCGTCCACGGTCGGCACGTCCAGCCCGGCGGCCCACGCCATGCGGCTCTCGGACATCTGCCACGGGTTGCCCGCGTTCTCCATGCCCCGGAACGCGCCCTGCAATTCCGCCGGGAAGTCCGCCTCGACCAGCACCTGGTTGCGGCGGATGTCGATGATGTCGAACATCGGCTCGTTGCCGACCGGGCAGATCTCGATGCACGCCCCGCACGCCGTACACGCCCACACCGCCGACGGCGTGATCGCGAAGTCCAGCAGCGAGCGCGGCGACTCCGCCCCGGCGGCCAGCGCGGGCATGTGCGCCTTGATCTCAAAACGCTTGTTGATCTCCAGCGCGGAGGGCGACAGTTCCTTGCCCGTCACGTACGCGGGGCACACGTCCTGGCAGCGGTTGCACATGATGCAGGCGAAGGCGTCGAACAGGTGCGTCTTCTGCAAGTGCTCCAGCCGCGCCGCGCCGAACTGCTCGCGCGTCTCATCCTCAAAGTCGAGCGGGTGCAGCGCGCCCAGCGAGCGCCGCTCCGGGCGCGTGAAGTAGTTCAGCGGCCCCATGAACAGGTGCATGTGCTTGGTGTAAGGGAAGTACGGCACGAACGCCAGGATCGCGCCCAGCGCCAGCCACCACATGATGTGTTCCCACGTCAGCAACGCGTCGTTCGACAGGCCGAGCGCGTCCCACACGGACGCCACAACCCCGGCGAAGGGCTGCCACGCATCGCCCCACTCCCGCGCCACCCAGAAGGACCGCCCCAGGAACCGCGCGCCGACGTGCGTCAGGATGAACGCCCCGACGATGATCGAGTCCTGCCGGATGCCGGACCGCGCCCGTTCGTGCAGCCTGACGTTGTCGCGGATGTGCAACGCGGGCGAGTCCGCGCCGAAACGCCGCACGAGGAAGTAGATCATGCCGACGATGACCATCACGCTCAGCACGTCGGCCAGCAGTCGGTACAGCCCGCCGAGCAGGCCGTCGCCGAGGAACTGGATGTCGAAGTAGCCTTCCAGCACGTCGCCCACATTGACCAGGGCGTAAAACAGGAAGCCCCACACGATGAAGGCGTGCATCAGGCTCGTGCCGGCCCGCGCCTTGAACACGGTGCGCTGCGACACGGCGACCTCCAGCGCGCGCCACAGGCGCCGGGGCAGGTTCTCCGTGTGCAGCTCGCCCTCGCCGCGTTGGATCGTGGCCGCCGCGTGGCGGAACGTGCGCCGGGCGACCACCAGCGAAGCGATCGCGGCCAGCAGAAACAGCACCATCTCGACCGGAGTCAACATGTTGAATTATCCTTCAAATGTCCCGCTTAATTTCCCCGCCCCGCCCGCGCTCAAGGCTCGTCGTAGTCCTTCAACATCTCGCTGCGCAGGCGCGCGGATATATACGTCTGTAGCCACACCATCAACTGGTCCTTGACCGAGGTCGGCAGCGCCATCGACAGCAGTTGCAACTGCTCTGCCAGCGTCAGGCAGGCGCAGAGTTGTTCCTCGCGGGATGGCTCTTGCAGCACGGTCTCGATGTAGTGGTGCAGCACCGGCTCCGGGATGTCCTTCAGGAGGTCGAGCACCGCGTCCCGCTCGTCGTGGACCAGGCTGTGTGTGATCTGGATCAGGGCCGAGACCACCATGGGTGCGTTGACCACTATGCCCAGGGGCACCTGCTGGTCAAGCAGCAGGCTCATGTCGCCCAACAGTTCCAGCAGGTCGTCGAGGTTCATCTCGCTGTCGGCCAGCAGGCGCACCGGGATCAACGCCTCGTCCGGCCCGATATTCCAGGTTTCTTCAGTGGGCGGCACGTAGATCGTGATAAGTTGGGCCAGTTCGGTGGACCAATCCAGAAGCTGCTGGATGCTCAACGCACCCATTTCGCCTTCAGGCCCGCCCTCATCCTCGAACCCTTCGTCGAACCCGTAATCCGGCTCGTAGTCCAGATCGTCGTCCAACTCGCCGGTGTGGTAACCGGGCCGCTGTTCGAGCAGCACGAGGTCCGGCCAGTTTTCGGGCCGCCGCGCCCGCGCCCGCCGCAGGAAGTCCAGCAGCATCGTCACGGCGAAGCCGCCGCCGAACACCGTCAGGTCATAGCGCGATTCGGGGTTGAGCCACGGCCACAGCGACATCTCACTGTCGGGCTGGAACCCCGGCGGGAGCGGCCCGAAAAGACACGCACCGAGGCGCTCCACCGCGAGGATCTGCCAGCGCCACACGCGGTTATCCAACACGAAGTCCCACAACCGGTCGGAGGGCACCGGGTCGTCCAGCGAGATGACGCCGTGTTCCGGTGACAGCACCAGCATATGCGTGAAGCCGCCGTCCTGCGCGTCGATGCACGCCTGCTGGAACTCGTTACCGCCGTAGAAGTTGCGCGGCAACTGCGGCCGCGTCGCGTGGCTCTCGCTGGCGACGATCAGCGCGATGGACTCGTGCACGCGGGTGGTGCGTCGCTCGAACAGGAACGCGGCATCGGGCGCGATCGTCAGCCGGTACACGTACCAGCGATGGCGGCCCTTCCCGCGCAGCACCGTGCCATCCGGATGACGAAAGCTCGCCACGTAGACCTGGTGGCCCGGCTGGCTCCACGCGATATCGATCACGGCGTCGGGCGCCAACCCGATGCGGCCGCTCACCCCGCCCTCATAGGCGATCTGCCCCTCGGCGTCAAACTGCAGGTTCCGGTAGCCCAGGCAGTAGAGCACCGCCGCCAGCCACACGCGCTGTACGATCTGCTGTTTGCTTTCGTGCCCGCGCGTCTTCTCCACCAGCCAGCGCACCTGATCGCGCTCGGACGTCCCGGCGGACTTGGCCGCCTGCTTGAGCCAGTTCCGCGCCGCGTGCTGGATCTGCACCACAAGGTCCGCGCGTTCGTCCTCGTTCAGGTGCAGCTCGATGCTCTCGATCTTCAGCCAGCCTGCGTTCAGCAACGTCCGCGCCCGCTCGTCGGGCTGATCGCGCACCGGCTCCTGGGTCCCGATCACATGGACGAGTTCGCCGGTCTCCACCTCCACCGGCTCGACGGTGCAGGTGAGGGCAAAAGACGCAAAGAACGAGTCCAGCACGCTCGACGTCATGGGCACATTATCCTTGGCGGGTGATTCCGCTGCGCCGGTTAGCCTGATGTGTAGCGAAGTGTACACCATCTCGGTTTGGGCGCAACGCCGCCCGGCTTACATGCCCGTCACGTAGATTTTCACCTCGCTTTCGGCCAGCGTGTCGCGCAGCACCCCGTCGTGGATCTCCACGTCGTAGTCGTTGAGGTATTCGTGCCACGGCCCGCCTTCCGGCCAGTTCCCGATCTCGACTTCGCCCGCATACTCGTCCTTGAGGTTGGCGACCGTCACGACGATGTTCCCTTCGTCGGTCCACCGCTTGAAGGCCAGGATCGCCCGCTCACGGTCGAGGTGTATCAACTCGAACGTGTCGCTGTTCAGCGCCGGAGCCTGCTTGTGCAGCGCCACCAGCCCCGCATACGTGCGCATCAGGTCGGCGTTGCGCTCGTTTTGCAGCAGCGCCCAGTCGATCGGCTGGCGCGCCAGCGTCTTTTCGTGGCTCTCGCCCAGTTCCTGCCCCATCCAGATCATCGGGATGCCCGGTGCCGTGAGCAGGATCGCCGCGCCCAGCTTCACCCGGCGGAAGGCCGGATCGTCTATGAACCCCGCCTGGCCGAGCTGCCACATGATGCGGTCCTGGTCGTGGTTGTCGATGTAGTTGATCACGTTGTACGGGCTTTCGTAGCCCTCCTCGCGCGGGTTCAGCACACGTGCGATGTTGTCCATGTTGTACGGCTGGCAGCCGTGCGCATCCCGACCGAGGAGCGTGCACATCAACTGCTTTGAGAAGCTCTCATGCCATGCCGCGTCCATGGGGCCGTCCAGCCCGGCCACGGTCGGATCTTCGGGAACGTGCTCCGCGATGGCGAAGAAGGGCTTCATATCAGCCACGGACTTACGGACCTCGTCGCGCAGCCACTGGAGCACCTCGTAGTTGTCGATGATGGCCGTCGCGTCGAAGCGGATGCCGTCGATGTGGAAGTGCTCGATCCAGTAGCGGATCGCGTCGCGCACGTAGTCCCGTGCGGGCCAGATGCCGAGGTTGTCGTCGTAATGGTAGTAGTTGAACTTCGGCCCCCACTGGACGTGCGGCTCGTCCGGGTTCTCCTGGTAGTACCAGTAGGCGTAGTCGATCTTGGCCAGCGGCGTGTTGTCCTCGCCGTGGTTATAGACCCCGTCGAGGATGACGCGGATGCCGCGTGCGTGGCACTCGTCCACCAGGCGGCACAGGTCGTCCGGCTGGCCGTAGCTGTTCTCCACCGCGAACAGACTGCGCGGCACGTAGCCCCACCCCTCACGCCCGGGGAACTCGGTCACGGGCATCAACTCCACGGCGTTGATCCCCAGCTCGACGAGGTAATCCAGCTTCTCGATCACCGTCTCGAAGCGGCCCCATCCGGCCTCCTCGTCGCCCGGCCCGCCGCGAAAGTCCCCGATATGCATCTCGTAGATGACGAGCTGCGTGTTTTCCGGCAGGGGCACGTCGTCGTGCTTCCATTCGTAGGTCGTGATCACGCGCTGCCCGTTCACCACACGCACGCATGCGTTCTCGTACGTGTCGGGCGTCACGCGAGCCGCACGCGGATCGGGCACCTGCACCAGTTCCCCAGGTGAGAAGTAGCTCAGCGAGCGCACGACGAACTTGTATTCGTGCTCGCCATCCTCCAGCGGCACGCTGACCCGCCACCACCCGTCGTCGCCACGCACCATCTCGATCGGCTCCCAGTCGTTCCAACTCCCGATCAGCGCCACATAGTCGTTGTACGGCGCAAACAACTCAAACGGAACGCCACCGTCCTCAGCCATCTTGTTACCCTCCCTTGCAGGCGACCAACCACCCGTTGATCTCTGAACTATCTCTCTGAACTACAATTGACTCTAAGCAACACCATCCTCCCGTGCCCACGCCCTGCCACGCGCAGCGAGCAGCCCGCACGCCAGGTTTAGACACCTGGCCTAAACCAAGACCGCCCACCCAGCCCATGCCGAAATCCCCCAAGTCCCTCCTTTGGAGGCCCCGGATCTCCGGTAGATTTAGCCTCAGATTCGGCCTACAAGCTGTTCACAAGCCGGGATCAGACCGTGTGCGGCCCCGCCTTCGAGCGGATGTGCGATAGGAGCTGAGACAATATGTGGATTCTTCTGCTGGTGCTACTGATTCTGGCGCTCGCCGCACTGCCAGCCTGGCCTTACAGCCGTGGTTGGGGCTACTACCCCACGGGCGGCCTCGGGCTGCTCTTGTTGATCATCCTGGCGCTGATCCTGTTCGGCGTCCTGTAGCGTAGCGGGGCCTCCCTTCGACCGGCGCACGGTGGGAGGTGGAGAAGTCAGCCACCTCGCTTGTCATTCACCTTGTCACTTACAACGACCCGGCTATAACACCCATAAGGACGCGACGAGGGAGGCATTGACCTCCCTCATTGGCGCTCAGGCCAGCGCGCGCCTTCCCCTTACCCGACGAGCAGCGATTGCGCCCCGTCGATCCAGATCTCCGTGCCGCTGATGTGGCTCGACTCGTCCGAGGCCAGGAAGTAGACCAGGTCCGCCACCTGGGACGCGCGGCCGGGGCGGCCATCGGTCAGCGGGATATTGCCCTCCGGAAACTCCACCGGCTCGCGGATCTCCTCGAGGTTCACGCGCTCGGTGTTTTCGTCGATCTCCGACTCAATGGCGCCGGGGCAGATGACGTTCACGCGGATGCGGTGTTTAGCCAGCTCCACGGCCAGCATCTTCGCCATCGCCACCTGTCCCGCCTTGGAGGACGAGTACGCCGTAGCGCCGGTGTTGCTGAAGACGCGCGTCCCGTTGATCGAGGACGTGATGATCACGGAGCCGCCGCGCTGCTTGAGGTGCGGCACGGCATACTTGATCGTCAGGAACGTCCCCTTCAAGTTGATGTTCAGCGTCTGGTCCCAGTCCTCCGGCGTCAGGTCCTCGATCGACGTCCACACGCCGTTGATGCCCGCGTTCGCGAACACGATGTCCAGCCGCCCATATTCATCCGCCAACGCCTGCACCGCCCGCTCGACGTCCTCCGGCTTAGAGATGTCGGCGGTCAGGGCCAGCGCGGTGCCGCCAGCCTGCTCGATCTGCCGCTCGACCTGCTCCAGCTCGTCACGCGTGCGGCCCAACAAGCCGACCTTCACCCCGGCCTGCGCCAGGCGCCTGGCCGAAGCCTCGCCCAGCCCGGACCCCGCCCCGGTCACCAACGCCACTCTACCTTCCATACTCATGTTACGGGTTCTCCCTCCGGCTCATGCTGCCGACTCGACTCGCGTTACGCGCAGCGGACCCGCCGCCGGTGGGGGCGGATCGTACCAGCGTGTCGCAAGTTGTACCCGGCCCCTACCGGCCCGACATGAGGGAAGTGGTGGGTTTCCGCATAGGACAATCGACCATCCTGGGCGGTCCTGTCGGGCAGCGCCCTCGTTTGGTCTCTCCGTTGGGTCTATGGTCGAACGGGCCACTCAGCCTACCGTGAAACCCGTCAACAGCCTCATGCTCAGGTGCGGGTTCTGCCGGACAATAAAGATGGAAAGTGGGCGGCCGGGTGCCGGTAACTGAGTGTTGAGAGTGTAGAAGTATCGTCTACAGATGGAGGAACGCGTAATGGCAGGTGCATGGGATCGGATTAAGGGTAACTGGAAGCAACTCAAGGGCGAGGTCAAGCAGCAGTGGGCTGAGCTTACGGACGACGACATGGCGCAGATCGAGGGCGATCGCGACAAGCTGATCGGTCGGCTTCAGGAACGGTACGGTATGGCGAAGGACGAGGCGGATCGACAGGTGAATGCCTGGTTGAATCGCGCAGAACGCTAGCAGCCGACGCAGACAGCATCGAACAACCCGCACGCGGACAGGCTCCCATCGGGAGCCTGTCCTTTTGCATGTCACGTGTGTGGTAAGTGGGGTGCTGGCGCGTGCCCGGCGGGTTGGCTACTGCGACCACTCCGTTGGCGTGCGGTCCCAGCGGTGCGCGCGCAGGCGCTCGTAGACGTCTTCGGGCAGGCGCTCGCCGTCGCTCGTGCCGATGTTCTGCTCGACGTGACGCAGTTTGCGCATGCCGGGGAGATCGGAAGAGCG
>CAZGLU010000165.1:0-7601 GCA_964526095.1 uncultured Anaerolineaceae bacterium
GGCGTCTTCATCGAGGCGGGCGTCCCGGACGGCGTGACGGTGATGCACAAGCACGGCTGGATCGACGACACCCACGGCGACGCGGGCATCGTCATCGGGCCAGGGGGCGCGTACGTGCTGGTGGTAGTGCTGCACAGCGACGAGTGGCTGCTGTTCGACCAGACCTCCCCGACCATCGCGGAGCTGTCGCGCCTCGCGTGGAACTGGCTGAACCCCGACACGCCGCTGGACGAGGTGCACATGCGCGAGGTCCCGGCGGAGTGCAACCCGCGCCAGGACCCGGTGATGCGGGCATTGCTCGAAGGCGAGCTGCCGCCGCCCGGCCCCGTCGTGGCGCAGCTACCGGAGGACGCGGCTGAGTCGCCCGCGCCAACCGGCGATGCGGATCCTGCTGGTTGAGCCATACGACACCGGCTCTCATGCCGTCTGGATGCGCGGCTACCAGGCCCACAGCGCGCATCAGGTCGAACTGCTCACGCTGGAGGGGCAGTTCTGGCAGTGGCGCATGCTCGGCGGCGCGGCGACGCTGGCCGAACGCTGTCTGGCCCTGCCCCACACCCCGGACCTGATCCTCGCCTCGGACATGCTGGACCTGGCGGCCTTCCTCGCGCTGACCCGCACGCGGACGGCGGGCGTCCCGGCGGCGGTCTATTTCCACGAGAACCAGATCTCCTACCCGCCCGGCCCGCGCCAGAAGGCACAGCAGCACTACGCCTTCATCAACTACAGCAGCGCACTGGCGGCGGACGCCGTCTTTTTCAACAGCGCCTTTCACCGTGACGCCTTCCTGCGCGAGCTGCCCCGGCTGCTCAAGCATTTCCCGGACCACAACCTGCTGCACACCGTCGAGGCGATCCGCGCCAAGAGCGCCGTGCTGCCGGTCGGGCTGGACCTCGCCCGCTACGACGCGCACCGGCCCGCCACGCCACGCGACCCAAACCGCCCGCCGCTGATCGTGTGGAACCACCGCTGGGAATATGACAAGAACCCGGATGCGTTCTTCGCAGCGCTGGACGCCCTGGCCGGGGAGGGGATCCCGTTCGAGGTTGCGCTCGTCGGAGAGAACACGCGCCAGTCCGCGCCGGAATTCGACGCGGCGCGGGAGCGGCTTGGCGCGCGCGTGGTCCGGTTCGGCTACGTCGAGTCGTTCGCGGACTACGCGCGGCTGCTGTGGGAGGCGGATATCGTCGTCAGCACCGCCGTGCAGGACTTCTTCGGGATCAGCGTAGTCGAGGCGATCTACTGTGGCTGCTGGCCGGTCCTGGCGCGGCGGCTGAACTACCCGGCGCTCGTCCCGGAGCCGTACCACGCCGAGACCCTGTTCGACCGGGACCGGGACCTGCCCGCGCTGCTGCGGGCGCGGCTGCTCGATCCCCGCCCGGCGCCGGAGGCACTGCGCGCGCACGTCGCGGGCTTCGACTGGCGCATGCTGGCGCCGCACTACGATCGCACGCTGGCGGCGGTGGCGGGGCGAGGGTAAACGACCTCACCCCCTCGGTCCCCCTCTCCAATCAAGTTGGCGAGGGGGAAGACACGAAACACGGGAACCAGGGAAGACTCCCGTCACGCTAAGGCTGCTATGAACTCTCTGAGCAAGAAGACGGGTTTTCCGCATCGTCCGCTGCTCCATGATCCGCAGGGGCAGGGCGTGCTTCGCCCGGTTGCTTCCCCTTTTCCTCCGCGTGCGTGGGGGAAGGGGCCAGGGGATGGGGGGCGAAAACGCATCGCCCGCCATCCTACGACCGGACGACAAGCCACGTGCCGATCAGCAGCACGACGATGCCGAGCAGCCGCGCCGGATCGATCTGGCGGATCGAGGTATCGAACCAGCCGAACTGATCCGAGATCAGGCTGATAATGAGCTGGCCCGCGACGATCAGCGTGACCGTCGCCGTGACGCCGATGCGCGGGATGGTGAAGTTGATCGCCGCGATGACGATCACGCCGAAAACGCCCGCGATGGCCGCGTACCAGGGCAGGCGCTGCCACTGGCTCAACTGGTTGCTCCCCTTCAGCAGCAGCAGAACGCCCGCGATCACCGTCCCACTGAGGTGGACGATAAACACGCTCTCAAGCGTGCCGATCCGCTGCCCGATCTGGCTGGAGATGGGCGATTGGATCCCCACCGCCACGCCGCCGATCAGGCCAAAGAGGGCGATCAAGAAAATGGTCATCCCGGCTCCCTTTCGGTCAGAGGTCAGGCCGCGCCGCCGCGCGCCTAAAGTTGCACCAGCGCATCCGGCGGCAGGCTCTCGCCGGACGTCTCGCGGTGGAGCAGGCAGAGGGTGATCTCCGGGCGGGCGCGAAACCGGAACGGCAGCGTGAGCATGCCCACGCCGCGATTGACGTACAGCGCCATCCCGTTCACCCAATGCAGGCCGCGCACGTACTTCTCACCCTTGCGCGGCAGCGCCCACCGCACCGCCACAGGGATGTTGATCTGCCCGCCGTGTGAGTGGCCCGAAAGCTGGAGGTCGAAGCGCCCGGTCGCCGCCGCCCGGTCGGCGTAATCCGGCTCGTGCGCCAGCAGGATCGCCGCGCCGTCCGGCGGCAGCGCCTCCAGCACGCGGTCGAGCCGGTCCGCGCCGCTCAGCGGATCGTCCACGCCGCAGATCGCCAGCGCCGCGTCACCCCGGCGCAGCGGGTAAACGGCGTTCGGCAGCTCGCGGATGTTCGCCTGCGCCAGCACCGCCCGCACCTGCTCCGCCCCCGCGCGGTGATCGTGGTTGCCCAACACCGCGACGACGCCATCCCGCGCGTGCAGGCGGCCCAGGGCCTCGGCCAGCAACGCGGCATCATAGGCCACTTCTTCGGTCACGAAATCGCCGGTGATCGCGATCAGGTCCGGCTCCTCCGCGTTCACCCGATCCACGATGCGCGCGAGGCGGTCGCGGGTCATGAAGCTGTCACAGTGGATGTCGCTGATCTGCGCCAGCCGGTAGCCGTCGAACGCCGGGTCCAGACGCGGCAGGCGCAGCCACAGGCGCGAGACCTCGACCGCGTCCGGCTCGACCTTGCGCCCGTAGATCAAGAAGCCGCCCGCCACCGCGACGAGCAGCGCGGACGCACCGGCCCATCTGGATCTGCTCATGGCCCCGCCTCTCGCCGCACGGCAGGTCACTCGTCGATCTTGGACAGGAAATCGGCGATGATCGTCTTCTGGCCGACGCCGGGGAACAGCACGTCCACCTCCTCGACCTTGCCGCGCGCGAGGCTGCGTACGACCACGCCCTCGCCATACTTCTTGTGCATGACGCACGTCCCGGCCTTGAACTTGGTGGGTGCGGGCTTGGGCGCGGACCGCCGGGAGGACGCGGTTCGCGGCGGGCTGTCCCACGTCGTCATGCGCGTGTAGGCTTCGCGGTTCGCCGCCGCCGACCCCCGCGCGCGCAGCAGCACCCCGTCGCGCACGTCGGCGGGGATGTCGTACAGGAAGCGCGAGGGCATGTTAGCGCTGCTGTCGCCGTAAAGCGAGCGGCGGAACGCATAGACAAGGTACACGCGTTCCTTCGCACGCGTCAGCCCGACGTACATCAGGCGGCGCTCCTCCTGCATCTGGCTCGGGTCGTCCATCGAGCGCGTATGCGGCAGCACGCCTTCCTCCAGCCCGGCGATGAAGACGACCGGGAATTCCAGCCCTTTAGCGGCGTGCAGCGTGAGCAGGCTGGGCGCCTGTACGTCGTCGTCGCGTGTGTCCACGTCCGAGACGAGCGCGACCTCCTCAAGGAAGGTGGACAGCGGCAGGTGGCCGTACGTCTCGGCCACGCCGCGAAACTCCAGCACGTTCTCGACGCGGCTCTGGCCCTCGGGCGTGCCGTCGTCCAGGTAATCGAGGTAGCGCGTGCCCTCCAGCACTCTGCGGACCATCTCGGCGGGCGTCAGCACGTCGCGCTGCTGGTGCCAGTCCAGCAGGGCAGCGGCGAAGGCGGCCAGCGCCTTGCGGGCGCGGGTGTTAAACGGCGCCTCAACCGACTCGTCGAGCAGGTGGAACAGCGCCTGCGACAGCGTGATCCGCTGGCGGGCCGCCCACAACTCGAGGTCCTGGATCGTCTTCTGGCCGATGCCGCGCGGCGGCACGTTGATCACGCGCGTCAGGCTGACGAGGTCATCCGGGTTGTGGATCAGGCGCAGGTAGGCCAGCACGTCCTTGACCTCTTTGCGCGCATAGAAGCGCGTCGCGCCGACGAGGCGGTACGACAGCCCGGCGCGCAGGAAGCCTTCCTCCAGCGCGCGGGATTGGGCGTTGGTGCGGTACATCACGGCGAAGTCGCCCGGCTCGTAGCCCGCGTAGTTGACGAGGTCGGTGATCGTCTCCACGATGTAGCGCGCCTCGTCCTCCTCGTCGTGCGCCTCGAAGATCGTCACCAGCGGGCCTTCCTTGCGCTCGCTGAACAACTTCTTCTTCACACGGCCGGGGTTCTGGTCGATCACGCCCGTTGCCGCATCGAGGATCGCCTGGTGGGAGCGGTAGTTCTGCTCCAACAGGATCATGCGGGAATCCGGATAATCTTCGCGGAAGCGCATCACGTTGCGGTAGTCCGCGCCGCGAAAGGCGTAGATGCTCTGGTCGGGGTCGCCCACCGCGAACAAATTGCGGCGCTCACCGGCGAGCTGCTTCACCAGCTCGTACTGCGCCATGTTCGTGTCCTGGAACTCGTCCACCAGGATGTACTCGTAGCGACGCTGGTAGCGTTCCAGGACGTCCTCATGCTCGCGGAACAGGTAGACGGTGTGCGTCAGCAGATCGTCAAAGTCGCGCGCGTTGCATTGCAGCAGCAGCTCGTCGTAGCGCGTGTAGATGCGGCGCACGATCTCGGCGCGGTAGTCGTGGGCGGGGTACTGCTCCGGGCTGATCATCTCGTTCTTCGCAGCGGAGATCATGCTCAGCACGCCGCGCGGGTTGTACTTCTTCTCGTCCAGGTTCATCTCGGCCAGCGTCTGCTTGATCAGCTTCAACTGGTCGTCGGTGTCGTAGATGACGTAGTCGCGGGTGAACGGCGTGTGGTCGGCCTCACGCCGCAGGATGCGCGCGCAGATGGCGTGAAACGTGCCGATGCTCAGCCCGTCCATCAGGCCGGAGTCGCCGCACAGCGCCAGGACGCGGCTCTCCATCTCCTTGGCCGCCTTGTTGGTGAAGGTCACGGCCATGATGTGCCACGCCGGGATGCCCATCTCGGAAACAAGGAAGGCGATGCGGTGGGTCAGGACGCGCGTCTTGCCGCTGCCCGGCCCGGCGAGGACCAGGATCGGCCCGTCGCCCGCCGAGACGGCCTCGACCTGCTGCTTGTTGAGTCCCTCGAGGATCTTGTCGATTGCCGCCACGCTGTTCGCTCCTTTGTTCTGTTACCGGGCTATTGTAGCGGGCGGCGCGCCGGGCTGCCACCGCGATTCACGCGGCGAGCGAATAGAAAAATCCCCTCAGCCAACCGGGTTGGCGAGGGGGCCGGGGGTGCGGTTTGCATCGCTCAATCAGTCCCGCTTGAGGACCTCGCGGGGCTTGCTGCCGCTTTCCGCCGGGCCGACGATGCCCTCCTGCTCCATGATGTCGATCAGCCGCGCGGCGCGCGTGTAGCCGATCCGCAGGCGGCGCTGGAGCAGCGAGATCGACGCCTTGTTGAGCCGCTTGACCAGCTCCACGGCCTCGTCGTACATCTCGTCACGGCCGTCGCCACCGCCCTCGTCGTCCTCATCGAAGATCGAGCCGTTGTCCCACAGCGCCTGCTGCTGGCCCGGCTCAACGCTGGTGGCCCCAGGGCGCACCGGACGCGACCCGCCGCCATTCACCTTCGCAAAGTTGATGCCTTCGCCGTCCGGGAGATCCAGGCCCTGGGTCTTCCAGTAGCGCGTGATCTTGTTGATCTCCTCGTCGGAGACGAACACGCCCTGCATGCGCAGCGGGGCGGGCGCGTCCGGCGACTGGTAGAGCATGTCGCCGCGACCGAGCAGCTTCTCGGCGCCGGGCTGGTCGAGGATCACGCGCGAGTCCATCATCGAGGCCACGGCGAACGCGATGCGCGCCGGGAAGTTGGCCTTGATCAGCCCCGTCACCACGTCCACGCTGGGCCGCTGCGTGCTGATGATCAGGTGGATGCCCGTCGCGCGGGCCATCTGCGCCAGCCGCGCCAGCAGCTTCTCGGTTTCGTCCGGGGCGAGCATCATCAGGTCGGCCAGCTCGTCGATGACCACGACGTAATACGGCATGCGCCTCTCGTCGGGGCCTAGCTTGCTGTTGTAGTCCACGATGTTGCGCGCGCCGAGCGCGGCGAACTTGCGGTAGCGGTCGTCCATCTCGCGCTGGATCCACTGCAACACGCCGACGATGCGCTCCAGGTCCACCACGACCGGCGAGAGCAGGTGCGGGATGCCGTTGTACCCCGTCAGCTCGACGCGCTTGGGGTCCACCATGATGAACTGCAAGTCTTCCGGCGTGTTGGTCAGCAGCAGGCACGCGATGATCGAGTTGACGCACACCGACTTACCGGAGCCGGTCGTGCCCGCGATCAGCAGGTGCGGCATCACGGTCAGGTCGGCGGCGACGGGCGTGCCGTCCACGCTGAGGCCGAGCGCGATGCGCAGCTTGGAGTTGATGCGGCGGAACTCCGGCGAGTCCATCACGTCGTACAGGTTGACGGCGGTGATCTCGTCGTTGGGTACCTCGATGCCGACGAAGCCCTTGCCCGGCACCGGCGCCTCGACACGGATCGAGCGTGCCGCCAGCGCCAGGGCGAGGTCGGCGTCCAGGCGCGCGATCGAGCTGACCTTGACGCGCGTGCGCTTGCCCGACCGGCTGACGATGTAATCCGGCTCGACGCCGAACTGCGTGATCACCGGGCCGGGGTTGACCTCGACCACCTTGCCCGGCGCCCCGAAGCTCTCCAGCGTGTCCTCGATCATGCGCGCCTTGTCGAGCAACACCTCGTCGTTGACGCGCTGCTCGTTGCCCCGCTTGAGCAGATCGCGGAAGTCAGGCAGCTCCCATTTGATCCTGCGCGGCGCACGGGCCGACGCCGGTTGCGGTTCCTCCTTGGCCGCCAGCGCGCCCAGGCTCACCGCGTCGCGGCGCGTCAGGTCAGGCGTGGCGCGCGCCCCCACGGACGCCGGCTCCTCACGGCGCGGGCGGGCGGGGCGGTTCTCCGGCAGGGGGCGGCGCGGCGGCTCCGGCACGGCGGACCGGACCGGCTGCGGCTCGGTGGCCTCCTCGTCATCCGGCTCCACCTGATCCGCCTCGTCATCATCATCGGCGGCGGGGGCAACGGCGGTGGGCGTCTCCTCCGGCTCGTCGGCAGGCACGGCCTCGTCCGGCGCCGGGGCGGTTGCGTCCACGTCCGCCACATCCTCTACGTCCAACACATCCGCCAGGGCCGACGCCTCGGCGGGCGCGTCGTCCGGTTCCGTCGTTTCGGCGGCGCCCGTCTCACGCGCGGCGCGTGCATCCTCGGCGTCGACCGGCTCGCCGTTGCGCTGTGCGGCGCGATCGGGCGGCATGGGCGTGACCAGCCCGGGGCGCGACGGTATACGCTGTGACAGCGGCAGGCCTGCACCCGCCGGGGGGATCCGGTTGCCCGCTTCGTCGCCATCCCCAGCGGGCGTGGTGGTAACGG
>CAZGLU010000166.1:0-7599 GCA_964526095.1 uncultured Anaerolineaceae bacterium
ACGATCACCTGCGGCGTCTCGTCGTCGATCACCTGCACGGTGACGTCGTCCACGTCCCCCGCGTTGAGCGCGTTGTAGAGCGCGTCAGCGCTAGACGGGTCGCCCGTCAGCACGGTGCAGGTCCGATTGCCGCTCACGAGGTCGTCGACGGCCCAGATACTCACGTCCACGCCGGTCTGCCATTGGTCAGGCGCGATGTCGACCGTGCCGGTCGCGACGCCGCACACGTTCGCGGCGGGGTCGAGCGACAGCGGCACCGACACGATGGCGGTTGGGCGGCTCGCCAGCCGCACGGTGAACGTGGCGGTGGAGTCCGGCTCGAAGACGGTCAGGTTCGTCGGCTCCACGATGATCGCCGCCACGTCGTCATCGTTGACGGTCACGGTGACGGGGCTGATGGTCAGGTCCGCGAAGTTGGGATCGTCGCTCGTCGTCGGCGCGGCGGACTGCACGGTGCAGGTGCGCGGTGTGCCGTCGATGATGTCGTTGTCCACGGCGGTCACCGTGACGGTCACGCCGGTCGCCCAGTTCGCGGGCGTGATCGTGACGCTGGCCGGGACGGTGCAGTTGTCGGGATCGGTGGACTCCAGCGGGATCACGATGTCGCTGGTGGGCGCGGCCTGCGTCCAGAGCCGGAACGTGTTGGTGCCATTCGGCTCGCTGACGGAGAGGGCGGTCACGTCCTGGACCAGGCTCCCCACGTCGTCGTCCTCGACCGTGACGGTCACGTTATCAACCGTCAGGCCGTCGTAGTTCGGGTCAGTGCTGATCGTCGTGCTGGTGAAGACGATGCAGGTCTGCGGCCCGTCGATGATCAGGTCATCGACGGCATACACGGTCACGGATACGCCCTGCCACTGCGCAGGCGTGATGACCACCTGGTTGCTCGCCAGACGGCACTCGGTCGAGTCTGAGCGGCTGAGGTTGATTACCACGTTCGCGCTCGGCTGGCTGCCGAGGCGGATGGTGAACGACGCCGACCCGGTTGGCTCGCTGATCGTCAGCGCCGTGTTCGGGATGATCACCGCCGCCACGTCGTCATCGAGGATCGTCACAGGCACGTCCGCCGGGTTGATGCCCGCGAAGCCGGTCGCACCGGTGGCTGTCTCCGTGATGATGTTGCACGCGCGCAGCGGGTTATCGATCGTGATGTTGTCCACGGCGGTGACGGTCACCTGGACACCGGTCTGCCACGCGTCAGGCGCGATGACGGCCGTATCCGGGCTGACGGTGCAGTTGGCCGGGTTGTCCGAGCTAAGCGCGATGCTGACGTTCTCGTCCACTAACGGACGGCTGCTGAGCCGGATGGTGAACGTCTTGGACTGGTTCGGCTCGCTGACCTCCAGGCTGGCCGGTGAGACGATGATCTCGGTGCCGTCGTCGTCGACCACGCGCACGTTGACGTCCGCGACCGGCAGGTTGTCGTAGGTGGCGTCGGTGCTGGTCGTGCCCGTCGTGGCGACGACGCAATCACGGCCATCGCCGGGGTTGTCAAAGTCGTCGTTGACGGCCTGCACCGTCACGACCTGCGGCGTGTTCCAGTCATCTGGGGCGATGGTGACGGTGGTCGGGCTGGCCGTGCAGACGCCCGCCGTCGTGCTGATGTCGAACGAGACGGGCGCGGCGGGGCGGCTCGTCAGGCGGGCGGTGAACGTCGCGGAGCCGGTCGGCTCAACGACGGTCAGGCTCGTCCGGTTCAGGGTCACGCCCGCGACGTCGTCATCCGTGACGGTCACCGTTACGTCCCCGATCTGGTCGCCGGGCAGGCCGTCGTAGTTCGCGTCGCTGCTGGTCGTGCCCGTGGTGACCACCATGCAGGTGCGCGGCGTGGTGTTCACCACCACGTCATCGACCGGCGTCACCACGATCGGCACGCCGCTGTTCCACTCGCTCACCGGGATCTCGACGCTCGCCGGGACGGTGCAGACCGTCGGATCGGATGACGCCAGCAGCAGCGTGACCGGCGCGGTCGGCTGCGTGGCGAGCGTCACAGTGACGCTGCCGGTGACGTCCGGCTCGGCGATGGTCAGGGTCGGCGGCACAAGCACGCCGGGCGTGTCGTTGTCCAGCACGGTCACGGCGATGTCCGGCACGGCGATCCCGTCATAGTCAGTGTCCGTGGCGCTCGTCGCGCTTGTGATGATCGTGCAGATTTCGTCCGGCTCGATGATGTCGTCGTCCACGGCGGAGACGGCCACCGTCTGCGCGGTGTTCCAGTTCGTCGTGGTGAAGGTCAGGTCGGTCACGTCCACCGTGCAGTCGTCACCCTGCGGCGCGAAGCTGATCGTCACGTCGTCGGCGGGTGCGGTGTTCAGGCGGACGCTCACGCTGCTGCTCGGCCCGCCCTCGGTGACGGTGAGGGCCTCGCGGCTCAGCGTTACGCCGGGCTGCTCGTCGTCGGTGACGGTTACCGTCACGTTATCCGGGTCGAGGCCCTGGTAGTTCACGTCGCTGGTCTCGGCGTCGGTGGGCGGGGCCAGCTCGACCGTACAGGTACGCGGCCCCGTGACAGCGGCGTCGTCGGTGGCGGTGACGGTGACCGCCTGCGGCACGTTCCAGTTGGACGCGTCCAGGGTGACGGATGTGGCGGAAAGCGTGCACACGCTGCCATCGTCCGGCACCAGGAACAGGTTGATCGTGACGCTGGCTGACGGCTCGCTGGTCAGCCGCACGGTGAAGTCGTCGCTCGACGCGCTGCCGGATTCGGCCAGCGTGAGCGCGACCGGCTCCACGATGAAGCCCGGCGCGTCGTCGTCAAGCACGATCACCTCGATATCGGCGGCGTCAAGGCCCTGGTATTTGGGATCGGTGCTGGTTGCGGGGCCGATGGCAACCCCGCAGACGCGCGGCGGATCGTTCACCGCGTCGTCATCCACGGCGCTGACCGTGATCGACTGGACCACGTCCCAGTTCTCGGCGGTGAAGGTGGCCGAGGGCACGCCGACCGCGCAGGCGGTGGCATCCGTTGAGGCGAACGGCACCGTCACGTCGGCGGTCGGCTCGCTGTTCAGGCGGATGTTGAAGGTCGCCGTGCCAGCCGGCTCCTGAACCTCGATGCTCGGCGGGTAGGCGGTGAATCCGGCGGTGTCGTCGTCCTCGACGGTCACGGTGACGTCAGCCGGGTCATGCACGGCGTCGTAATCCGGGTCCTCGCTGGTCGTGGTGCCGGTGATCACGATGCAGGTCTGGTCGTCGTCGTCAATGTCGTCGTCCACAGGGCTGACCGTGACCGTGTTGCCCGTCTTCCACTGCGCGACGGAGATCGTGACGTCCTCCGGCACGGCGCATTCGCCGGGGTCGCTGACCGAGAGCGGGATGGTGACGTCGGCGGTTGGCTCGCTCGTCAGCGCCACGGTGAAGCTGCCCGTCGTGCCGTCCTCGCTCACGGTGATCGCCGTCGGGCTGACGGTGATGCCAGCCTCGTCGTCGTCGATGACCGTCACCGTGACGTCGGCTGCTGTTGCGGCGTCCAGGTTGTTGTAGCTCTGGTCGGCGCTGGACGGATCGCCGGTCAGGACCACACACGTGCGGTCCGGCGTGTTGACGCGGTCGTCGTCCACCGCGCCCACCGTGACCGAAACGCCGGTCTGCCACGCGTCCGGCGCGATCACGACCTGGCCGGTCGCCGGGCTGAGGATCGCGCAGTCCCCGGTCGAGGTGCTCAGCGGGATGGTGACATCCGCGCTGGGGCGGCTTTGCAGCCGGATCGTGAAGGTCGACGTTTCGTTCGGCTCGATGACGCTCACGGCCAGCGGCGCCACGATGATGCCGGGGCCGTCGTCGTCGTTCACGGTAACCGTGACGTCGGGTGCGTCGATGCCGTCATAGTCGGGGTCGCCGCTGGTGACGGTGGTTTCCACGACGCACGTACGGCTGCCCGTCGGCGCGTTCACCACGCTGTCATCGATCGCGGTGATCGTCACGCTCGCCCCGGTGTTCCAGTTGCTCGCGTCGAGCACGGCGGTGTTGCTGCCTGTCACCTCGCAGGCCGGGCTACCGGTCCCGCTATCCGCGACGGTGAAGGTGACGGTCACGGGGCTCGTCGGCTCCGAGCCGAGCGTGACCGTGATCACCTGGGAGCCGTCCGGCTCATCGATGCTGGGGTTTTCGGGGTCGATGTTGACCGCCGCCAGGTCGTTGTCGGTGATGGACACCTCAAGGTTGAACGGCCCAACCTCGTCGGGCAGGCTGTCCACCATAAAGGTCGCCGTCAGGTAGTCGTCATCCTGCGTGCTGGCGGGGTTGACCGTGTGCATAATGACGTCCTGGTGCGGCCCTTCGATCGCCGCATCGTCCACCGCGCGGACCCACACCCGCTGCCCGGTGTTCCAGGTGTTGCCGTTCAGCGTGACGGAGGCCGAGGTAACGAACGTCGCGCCGCCGTCGATGCTGATCTCCAGCTCGCTCCCGGCGATCAGGTCGATCACGACGTCGCCGCCCGGCCGCGTGCTGAGCCGGATGTCATAGTAGTCCCGGTTAGCGACCGCGTCCGCAGGCCCCTCGGTGACGTTCACCGCGCCCGCCGTGCGCGTGATGCGCACAAGCCGGGGGATGTTCAGCTTGGCGATGAAGCCCTCGCTGGGGCCTACTCGCGCCGTGCTGTAGGGCGCGATCAGGTCGATCTGGCCCGCCGTCTCACCGCCGATGATCATCGTGCTGTTGGCGCTGGGGTCGAGCGCGATCGCGTACGCCTGCTCATTACCGGGTCCGCCAAAGGTCGTGCTGTCCGCGAGCGAGGCGGTGCCCGTCAGTGTGGTGTCGATCACGGCTGAGAAGGCGTCTTCCCCGCCGCGTCCCACGCTGGAGGTGAGGGGATTAACCTCCGGGAAGGTGACGATCCCGCTTGACGGGGAGACGGTGTAGCCGGTCACGTACGCGTTGCCCAGCCCGTCCACGGCCACATCATGCGCGGCGTCATCCTGAATGCCGCCCAGGAAGGTATGGTACAGCGTCTGGCTGCCCGTCGGGTTGAACTTCACCAGGAACGCGTCGCTGGGTCCGCTCAGCGAGCCGTCATAGCCGGGCAGCAGCGAGAGCGTCGAGCTGGTCTGCCCCACGACATACGCGTTGCCCGCGGCGTCCACTGCGATCGCGTGCCCGCGATCGACGCCACTGCCACCCCACAGACGGCTGTAGCCTCCGTCAGCAGTCGACCAACCCCCGGTAAGGACGTTGATCCGGGCCAGGAAGACGTCCTCCAGCCCGCTCGGCGTGTTGCCCGTTACGGTGATCGGAAAGTCGCTTGAGTTCGTCGTGCCGGTGGCGAAGACCGCGTCCTCGGTGCTGTTGAGCGCGATCCCGTTGGCCTCGTCCGTACCGGCGCCGCCCAGGAGCGTGACGAAGTTCTCCGAGGCCGCGCCCGGCGTCAGGCTGACGACGTACCCATCACGCGGATCGCCAGCCGCACGCGTCTGACCCAGGAAGGTCGCGGACTCGGTCCAGCCGCTCACGAAGACCGTGCCGCCGCTCATCGCGACGATGTCGGTGCCCTGGTCGTTCCCGCCGCCGCCAAGGAAGGTGCTGTAGTTCAAAGCCCCGGCGCTGCTCACCCGCACGATGAAGGCATCCTGGCCGCCGCCTGGGCTTGTCTGGAGGCCGCCGGAGATCGGGAAATCGGCCGAGGTGGTGTAGCCGGTCAGGTAAGCGTTGCCGCTCCCGTCCAGCGCGATGCCGGTCGCCCGATCGGTGCCGTTACCGCCGATGTAGAGGCTGTACTCCACCGTGTCCCCGTCCGGGTTCAGCTTGAGGATGAAGGCGTCCTCGCCGCTGCTCAGGCTGTTCGAGGCATCGGTGAAGTTGGTCGAGGTGGTGTAGCCGGTCAGGTAGACGCTGCCGGTGCTGTCCACGGCGATGTCGCGGACGGCGTCGATGCCGTTCCCGCCGAAGTAGCTGCTGTAGGCCAGGACCGGGTCGATGACGAGCGGCAGGGTCGGGTCGTACGCGCCGACCGCGATGCCCGCTTCATGGTCGTTTAACAGCACGAAACGGCTCTCGACCGGGAACCGTTCGCCGTGCGCGTCCTGGTAGCTGTAGGGCGCTTTGTGCCGCAGCACCTTACCGCCCACCTGGAGCAGCAGGTCGCCGTTGTCGTCGAGGCGCACCCCCTGGGCACCCTCGAAGCTCAGGCGGATCAGGTCCGGTGTGGCGCCCGGCGCGACGATGAAATCATACTGAAGCTGGCGCTGGTTGCCGTAGTAGAGCAGGTCGATGCCGGGGTAGACGTCCTGGTAGCGGACCTGCCCGAAATGGAGGATGCCGCTGTACCACCCCGCCGGGTCCGCGCCGTGGTAGATGTGGGTCACGCCGGGCAGCGGTCGCTCGGCGACGGCCTCTGGCGCGGTGTTGCCGCCCATCAGCCGCATGCTGACCACGGCTTCCACGTCCCCGTGGAGCGCGATGGTGTGGCCGCCCGCGTCCAGCGCGAGGCTGTAGCCCATCCCCCGCGCCACGTAGTCCACGCCCGATGCGATCTGCCCCACGTTCGGCTCAAAAATAAGCGGGAGCTCGCCGTAGGCCATTGCCAGCTCGCCCGCGCTCGCCGGGTCATTACTAACGGACGCCAGGGCCGGATGCGAGCCGTGAAGCTGTGGACCGGACACAAGGGCCAGCGCAAGCGCGCATACGACGAGTAACAGAGTTCCGATCGGTCGCTTTAACATGTGGGATCCCCCGCTTGTCTGCCGCTACAAATCACTGCGCGCCGGGGCGTGCGTGAAGCGCGCGTACGGTAAACACGCCCGGCGAAAAAGGAATAAACGAAAAATTAATATCCATTGATATTGTATAACTATAATCCGCTTGCCGAAAGCTTTTGTGACTAAGGTACTACCTCGCTTAGGGGCGGTGTTACTGCGCCGAGCAGGGACGGACATAGCGACGCACATTGCTGGCCACTCAGTTCCGCGACGGTACGGCAGGGAACGCAAAAAGCCCCAGCCGCCGGAGCGATGGCGTTGGGGCTTCGAAAAGGAGCGGGTCAGGGCGCGGTCTGAGCGGTCAGTCCCCGGCGGCTTCGGCCGCAACGGCTGGAGCGGGCACGCTCGGATCGCCCCGGAAGTAGCGCCGGCCGATCCACAGCGCGACGTACACGAGCCCGATCAGGGCCGGGACCTCGATCAACGGGCCGACCACCGTCGCGAGCGCCTGACCTGACGCGATCCCGAACGCGCCTACTGCGACCGCGATCGCCAGCTCAAAATTGTTGCTGGCCGCCGTGAATGAGAGCGTTGCCGAGGCGTCGTACCGGAAGCCCGCCCGTCGTGACAGGAAGAAGCTGAGCGCGAACATCAACGCGAAGTAGACAAGCAAGGGCACCGCGATGCGCAGCACGTCCACCGGGTTGTCCACGATCTTCTCGCCCTGCATGCTGAACATGACGACCACGGTAAACAGCAGCCCGATGATCGCCGTGCGCCCCAGTCGCGGCGAGAACGCCTCATCGTACCACGCGCGGCCGCGCCGCCGGATCAGGGCGAAGCGTGTGATGATCCCCGCCGCGAGCGGGATGCCCAGGAAGATGAGCAAGCTCTTGGCGATCTCCCCCATCGTGACGCCGACGACGGCCGTGTCCGCCCCGAACCAGCCCGGCACGACGGTCAG
>CAZGLU010000167.1:0-4073 GCA_964526095.1 uncultured Anaerolineaceae bacterium
TGCTGCGCCCCTTACCACCCCCGCGAGGAATAAATAAGTCCATGTTGGTTCGTAGGGGCAGGATTGTGACCTGCCCGCCTTGTTCCCCGTCCCTCCTGGCATCGACGCACACTTTCCAGGCATTAAAAACTTCCCCCTGAGAAGGGACCGGAGGGTGAGGTCCGCTCTTGCCTTCGCTGCTCCCCATTCCCGATGCCCCAATCCCTACCCCACCATCCCGGCGGCCAGATCGGCGGGCGCCAGCTTGCGGTCGAGCGTCAGGCTGCCGTCGATGGTCAGCGCGTGCCAGATCTGGAACGACAGGATCGCCCACAGCGGCCACAGCTCGTACCCCCGCCGCGCCATGTGGTCCTCGACCAGCCGCGCCACAGCTTCGGGACGGAAGACGCCCGTCGCCTCCAGCCGCTCGCGCGACAGGTGTTCGTCCACCAGGGGGCGCAGCACGGTGCGCAGCCAGTCGGAGCTGGGCGGCATGAAGCCCCACTTGGGCCGGGTCAGGATCTCGGCGGGCACCAGGTCGCGCACGGCATCCTTGAGCACCGTCTTGAAGTCGCCGTTGCGCAGCTTGTAGCGCAGCGGGATGCTCAGCCCCAGCGCGACGAGGTGGTGGTCCTGGAACGGCGCGCGCGCCTCGACGGACATCGCCATGCTCATCTTGTCCACGCGCATGTTGCTGTCTTCGGCCACCCAGCGCCGCAGGCTGGCGTAGGCGATACGGTCCGCGAAGTGGCGCGTGCGCGGCGCCGCCAGGACGGGCAGCAGCGCGTCCGCCAGCACGTCCGGCGCGCGCCCGGCCACGTCCGGGTCGCACAGCAGGCCCGGCAGGCGCTCCGGCCCGATGATGCGCATCCAGTGCAGGTAGCGGCTGACGGGGTCCACCGCACGGGACTTCTCCGCCAGCTTGCGCGCGCCGTCGAAGCGGGCCGGGGCGCGCGCCAGCAGCGGGGTCAGCACGCCCTCGCGCAGCAGGCGCGGCACGGCGAGGTAGCGCTCCAGCGTGCGGTCGGCGCGGTAATGGGCGTATCCGCCGAACAACTCGTCGCTGCCATCCCCGCTCAGCAGCACGGGCACGCCGTTCAGCCGCGCCAGCGCCGCCACGTAGGCCGTCTGCACGATGGCGGGCTGCACCACCGGCTCGTCCATGGCGTAGATCAGGTGCGGGAACAGGTCCGCCAGCGACCCGTCCTGCCGCACGGTGATGGTGTGGTGCTGCGCGCCCAGCGCCTGCGCCGCCAGCGCCGCGTAGCGCGCGTCCACGTTGAACTTCGCGTCGCCCTTGCTGCCGGGCGGCAGGTCGAAGCCGACGGTGAAGCTCTGCACCGGCTGGCCGGTCGCACGCGTCACGAGGGCGGCCACCGCCGTCGAGTCCACGCCGCCGCTGAGGAACACGCCCAGCGGCACGTCGCTCATCAGCCGCAGCGTGACCGCCTCCTCCAGCGCGGCGCGGACCTGCTTCACGGTCTCGTCGTAACTGGCGTGTGATGGCTCCAGCGTGTCCATCTCCGGCTGCCAGTACTGCCCGCGCCGGACCCCCTCCCTGTCCACGCGCAGCCACTCGCCCGGCGCCAGCTTCTCGACGCCCGCGAACAGCGTGTGCGGCGGGGCGACGTAGCCGAGCGTCAGGTACGACGCCAGCCCCTCCGGGGACACGGCGCGCGACATCCCCGGCACCTCGAACAGCGCCTTGATCTCGGACGCGAACGCGAACACCTCGCCCGCGCGCATGAAATACAGCGGCTTCTCGCCCAGCCGGTCGCGCGCCAGCAGCAGCCGCGCCGCGCGGCGATCCCAGATCGCCAGCGCGAACATGCCGCGCAGCCGGTCGAGCACGCCCTGGCCCCACGCCTCGTAGCCGTGCACGATCACCTCGGTATCCGTGCCGGTGGCGAAGACGTGCCCTTCCCTCTGAAGCTCGGCACGCAGCGCGCGATAGTTGAAGATCTCGCCGTTGAACACCACGGCCACCGCGCGATCCTCGCTGAACAGGGGTTGTGCGCCCGCCGCCAGATCGATGATCGCCAGCCGGGTCGCGCCGAACGCCAGCGGCCCGTCGTGCAGCATGCCGTGGCCGTCTGGCCCGCGATGCGCCAGGCAGGCGCCCATGCGCTCGATCACCGCCGGGTCAGCGCCACGCGGCACGAAGGTCCCGTAGATGCCGCACATTCAGCGGGGTCCGTGGGGCGCGGGGAGGACGGCGCAGGCGGGCATGGGGCGCGGCGAAGCGGGCATCAGGTCGTGTGGGGTTTGCGTTGGAAAGAGATGCGCAGGACGAGCTTGCCCAGCACCAGCTCGTCCTCGTTGCGTAGTACGCGCGGTTGGAACGGAAACAGCCGCTTCCCGTTGAGGAAGGAGCCGTTGACGCTGTCCAGGTCCTGCACCATGATCGTGGCGCTCTGGCGGGTGAGCTTGACGTGCTGGCGCGAGACACCCATCGCGACCGCGCCGTAGGGCGTCAGGTCGATATCGGGTGTGATGTCGCCCGCCGTCCGCCCGATCACGCACTCGTGGGCGAAGTGCGCCTCGATCTGCGCGTTGGCGTCCCGGATGCGAATGAGCACGCTGCTCTTGTCGCCGAAGTAGGCCGTGCCCCACCGCGTCTGCGGCTTGAGTTGCTGCACAT
Source organism: uncultured Anaerolineaceae bacterium (assembly GCA_964526095.1). Taxonomy (GTDB): domain Bacteria; phylum Chloroflexota; class Anaerolineae; order Aggregatilineales; family Aggregatilineaceae; genus Aggregatilinea. The sequence goes on from CAZGLU010000167.1 coordinate 2,621, forward strand.
CGCTGAGGTTGTGGGTGGCGAGCACGTTCAGCCCGGCGGGCAGGATATGGCCGCAGGCGTAACAATAAGTAGCGGTTTCCTCGTTTTGGGACCCGCAGTTCACGCAAGACTGCCCAGGCATCAATACTCCCGGCGTATGCTGGGTGCAATTAGCGTTTCAGGCATCCCTCCCGCCTTCATTATAGTCCGTTCGGGCAAAAGACGCACCTGATACCCGCGCACTTCAGCCCAGGCCAGCAGCGCCCGCAGGTCACGCAGGGCCTCCATCACCCGGCCGGCCCGCGCGTAGCCCAGGCGGTAGCCGAGGAAGACCGGGTCGCCCTCGTAGAACTGGAGCGCCACGTCCAGCGCGGCGCCCAACCGGGCGGGGTCGGTCAGCGTGGGATACTGAGACAGGGGCTTGGCGCCGGTAAGCTTGAAATTGCGGTAAACCACCTCAAGCAGCACGCTCCGGTGGAAGTAGAACGCGAGGTCCTCCCCGTGCGCGATCGACAGTTCCGGCGGCGGGAAGACCGGCGTGCCGTCCGGCGTCATCACCTCCACGCAGAAACGGTAGGTATCCTCCAGGATGTCGCCGACCACCACGCTGTCCTCATTGGGGATCAGCGCCTGGATCCGGCGCATGATCTCCTGGCTCGCCTCCTGGATCGCCGCCTTCCGCTCGCGCGTCGAGGGGGGGTTCGGCACAGGCGGAATAAGCGGCCCGATCGACACGGAGAGGCGCGGGCGCTTCAGGCGCATCGCCTTGCCCAGCGCCCCCAGCACGCCGCCGAACCCGATCGGCAGGATCGGCGCGCCCGTCTGCTGGCTGAGCCACGCCACGCCGGGCCGGGCCGAGCTTGCCTGCCGGTCCCAGATGCCGCCCTCCGGGAAGACGCCGAGCACATTACCATCCTCCAGAACTTTGCGCGCTGCCCGCAGCGCCTCCCGGTCGATATGCCCGCGCCGGATCGGGATGAAGCGGTACCACCGCGCCATGAAGTCGAACGTCGGGTCAAACGGCACGTCGCCGTTCCCGATCAATTCCGGCACATGCGGGAGGTTGACGACCAACAGCGCCACCTCGATCGCGGCGTTGTGGTTGCCCACGGCGATGTACGGCCCGTTCCGGGGCACGTTTTCGAGGCCGGTCACCGTCGTCCGGGTGAAGACGGACTGCATCACCCGCCCGATGCGCTGCGAGATCTGGCGGCGGTAAAAATATCGGACACGCTTGCTCATTGAGATGTACTTCCTGGTGTTGAGGGATGCCGTTCACTGAATCAGTCAACCCTCGACTATACCCGAAGTTGCGCCGTTCGGGCCACAAGAACCTTGCCTGGGACGCATGGCGCAATAAAGCGCTCGGCCGGATGTTTTCGCACCCGGCCGAGCACACTATGAGGGGGGACATAGTGGAAGATAGCGTTAGAGGTCCGGCCTACTCTCCGGCCTACTCCAGGTATTCGCCGAG
>CAZGLU010000167.1:4083-7590 GCA_964526095.1 uncultured Anaerolineaceae bacterium
CGGCTGTAGCCCATCAACTGCCCGATCTGCGACATGCTGTGCGTGTCGCCGTCCTCCAGCCCGAAACGGAGCTGGATGATGCGCGCCTCACGCGGGGGCAGCGCGCCGAGCAGGAAGCTGATCGACTCGACCAGCAGTTGCCGCGCCGCCGCTTCCTCCGGGAGCTCGCTTTCCTTGTCGGCTACCAGGTCGGCGCGAGGCCGGTTTTCCTCGTCCCCGATCAGCTCGTCCAACTGAACCGGCTCGCGTGCGGCCAGCATCGTCGTCTCGACCTGCTCGGGGGTCAGATCGCTCTCACGGGCCAGTTCGTCATAGGTCGGCTCGCGCCCCAGTTCCTGCGCCAGCCGCTCGCTGACCCGGCGGAGGCGGCCCCAGCGCTGCCCCTGGTTGATCGGCAGCCGGATCGTGCGTCCGCGGTCGCCCGCGGCCCGCGCGATGGACTGGCGGATCCACCACGTCGCATACGTGCTCAAGCGCACGCCGCGCCCCGGGTCGAAGCGGTCCACGGCCTTCATCAACCCGAGGTTGCCCTCCTGGATCAGGTCCGGCAGGGGGAGGCCCCGGCCCTGGTATTTCTTCGCGATCGAGATGACCAGGCGCGTGTTCGCCATGATCAGTTCCTGGCGCGCGATCTCACCCAACTCGTAGACGTCGCCCAGTTCGCTGCGCGTCTCCTCTGAGATGTTGGGGTCGTTGATCTGCATCTGCGCCTGGTTCCCGGCCTGCACGAGGCGGGCCAACGCCTGCTCGCGCTCGGCGTTGATCGGCTCGGAGATGGGCCGGATGTCCCGGAAATAGAATTGGAGGAGGTCGGCGTCCGCAGTGGGGACGTGACCGTCTCGTGAGGCGCTGTCGTCGTATGCGTCCGCTGCGTCCGTTTCCCCGTGGGCTTCGCTGTCCTCGATAGCCTCCATGGCATCCTCGACAGTCTTCCGGTACTCGCGCATCGTCCAGCGATCGGCGTTTGTCTTGTCGTAATCCTGGTCGTAACTAGGAATGGCTACCACTGAAGAACCCCTTCCCTGGTGGCACGGTCAGCTTCGTGAAAGCAAGCGCCGTCAACCAACCAGTTGTGCGAGAAGCTGACCCACAAACTCATCATACGGCGATTTCGCGGTTTTGTTGATTAGAATCTGGTAAATCTACCCAAACAGCCCCTTTAACCGGGCCGTTACCAGTTCCCGGAGCTTGCTTCCGCGTGATCTGCGAAGCTCCTGGCTCAGCCGCTTCCGCGACGTTGGCTATACGGTACGCGAAAACCCAGGGGCTTACATCAGCCTATTGGTGGGTTTAGGCATAGGAGAGTTGGGTATCTTTTGAGAGACAATCGGGGGATCGGCCGGGCGCGAGGCGCTAGGACCCGGCGATATGAGCGGCCCACTGACGGCTTACTTTACGTCTGCCTGCTGAGGTTATAAGATAGACGGGCCTGGCTTGCCAACCGGGAGATCGGCCCGTTTGCCCGTCCTCAACCCATTGCCCGGCCTGCCCCGGCCACCCGTCCTACCCGCTCGCTCAGCCGGTGGCATCCCCGCCGCGACGCTGGTGCGGTATGGGACGCTCGCTGCCGCCGTGATGATCGGCCTCGCCGTGTTGCTGCGCGGCGGCGACGTGAGCGGCTGGTTCCCGCCCGATGCCTGGCGGCGCGACACGCTGCTCGGCCTGGGCGTGGGGGCGGCCTTCGCGCTCGCGGCCTGGACCCTGGTGGGCATCCTGCCCCCGTTCCGCCGCATGATGGACCTGTTGCTCCGCACGCTGGACCTCCCGACGTTCCGCCCCCATCACGCGCTGCTGTTGGGGCTGCTCGCGGGGGTCCCGGAGGAAGTGCTGTTCCGGGGCGCGATCCAACCGGCGCTGGGCCTGCCGCTGACCGCGCTGCTGTTCGGCGCGCTGCACGCTCTGACGCCCGCCTATTTCGTGTACGCGACCCTGGCCGGGGCATTCCTCGGCGGCCTCGAAGCGTGGCGCGGTGGGCTGTGGGCGCCGATCGCCGCCCACACCGCGATCGACGCGATCGTGTTTCTGCTGCTGATTCGCAGCGCGCGCCCGCAAGGCTGACCGGCGCCCCCGCGCCGGGCGCATCTTCCGGCTGCGTCGCGTGTTTTCTGAATTTGAGGAACGCCCGCAAAGGCGTTACACTCGCGGGCTTGACCACGCCATGCGCTTCGTGGGAGTTCTGCGCCCCGACCAGCCCGGCAGACTGGATCGGGTTTTCTTTGTGCCACTTACCGATTAGTTGCTCATGTTGCGGCGCACGCTGCAACCGCGCTTTGGCTTAACCAGCATGGAGGTTTTACGGTGTCCGATCAGAAAGTCCGTGTGGCAATTATCGGCGTCGGTAACTGCGCCAACTCCCTGATCCAGGGCGTACATTACTACAAGAACGCTGATCCCAACGAAAAGATCCCCGGCCTGATGCACGTCAACCTTGGGGGCTATCATATCCGGGACGTCGAGTTCAGCGCGGCGTTTGATATCGACGCCGACAAGGTCGGCAAGGATCTCAGCGAAGCGATCTGGAGCGGCCAGAACAACACCATCAAGTTCGCCGATGTGCCGTACCTGGGCGTGCCGGTTCACCGGGGCATGACCCACGACGGCCTGGGCAAGTACCTCAAGCAGAAGATCACCAAGGCCCCCGGCCCCACCGCCGATATCGTCCAGATCTTGAAGGACACCCGGACGGACGTGGTGGTCAACTACTTGCCTGTGGGCAGCGAGCAGGCGACCAAGTGGTACGTCGAGCAGGTGCTCAACGCCGGGTGCGCCTTCATCAACGCCATCCCGGTGTTCATCGCCCGCGAGCCGTATTGGCAGAATCGCTTCGCTGAGCGCGGCCTGCCCCTGATCGGCGACGACATCAAGTCCCAGGTTGGCGCGACGATCCTGCACCGCGTGCTGACCAACCTCTTCAACGACCGGGGCATCCGCCTGGAGCGCACCAGCCAGCTCAACGTCGGTGGCAACATGGACTTCTACAACATGCTGGAGCGCGAGCGCCTGGAAAGCAAGAAGATCTCCAAGACGAACGCCGTCACCAGCCAGCTCCCCTACGAGCTGGACCCGGACGATGTCTACATCGGGCCGAGCGACTACGTGCCGTGGCTCAAGGACCGCAAGTGGGCGCATATCCGGCTGGAGGGCGCGGCCTTCGGTGACGTGCCGCTGAACATCGAGGTCAAGCTCGAAGTGTGGGACAGCCCGAACAGCGCGGGCGTGATCATCGACGCGGTGCGCTGCGCCAAGATCGGCCTCGACCGGGGCCTGTGCGGGACGCTGGAGGCGGCCAGCTCGTACTTTATGAAGTCGCCGCCGCGCCAGTTCCCCGACGACATCGCCCGCGACGCGGTCGAGGCGTTCATCGTGGGCAAGAACAACAACACTGTGCGGCCCCCCGCCGGTTACAAGGGCCACGATACGCCCTCCGTGCCGGACGCCGAGGCGGGGGAGGAATAACCCCTCACGCCCGGCCAGCACAGCCGGTGTTCATGCGCAGGAGCGGCGTGC
>CAZGLU010000168.1:0-7581 GCA_964526095.1 uncultured Anaerolineaceae bacterium
CGATGGAATCTCGTGACTGGAGTTCAGACGTGTGCTCTTCCGATCTAACTGCGCGTCTTCTGCACCTGATCCTGTAGCTCGTAGATCAGCCGCAGGAAGAACTCGGTCACGGGCCGCATCGAGGTAGACACGTCGAGGATCACGACGAGCTTGGGCTTCAGCCGCCGGTGCTTGTAGTGGATCTCGAACGGCACGCCGTTGAAGCGCAGGCTGGAGCGGATCGTCGCCTTGGCGTCGAGCTTACCCTGCTTGCCGCGTTTCTGGCGCAGCGCGGCGCGCGTCCGCAGGCGGGCGGCCAGCCGCCGCACCTCGTCGCGCAGCCTATCCATCTCGGCCTGGCTCAGCGAGCCAAACGAGCGGTTCATCAGGTCATCGAGCGGGCGGCGGCGCTGTGCGTCCTCGATGCGGTTGTCGCGGAGCTTATCGCCCGCCAGGTCGCTGAGCTGCCCCTGAAGGCGTGCGGCATTCTCGGCCACCTGCTGCTGCAACTGCTCGATGGTCTGCGGGTCCATGCCCTGCTCGGCCAGCATCTCCCACAGCGCGTCGAGCAGGTCCTGAAGCTGCTCCCAGCCGAGAAGCTGCTGCATCCGCCGCGCGTACTGCTCGGCGCGGCCCGGCGAGCGCGCGCTCGGCTCGTTTAAACCGGCCTGGTCGGCCAGTTCCTCCAACTCGTCCTGCGTCGGGCCTTGCCCGCTGAGCAGCCATTCCAGCAGCTTTTGCAGGTCGCCCTTCAACTGCTCCATCAACTGCTGCATCATCTGCTGGAGCATCTGCTGCTGTTCGGGCGAAAGCTCGGCCTGGGGATTCATCAGCGGCGGCGTGCTGCGCCCGAAGAACTGCGGAAACAACTCCTCGAAGACCGGGATCGCGTCCGCGTCCTTGATCAGCGTCGAGCGCAGGCTCAGGCGGAAGGCGTCGCGGTCGCGCACGCCCAGGTACGTGATCGCGCGCCAGGCATCCTGGCTCTCGGCCACCGACACGCGCACGCCCTCGGCCCGCAGCGCGGAGATGAACTTAACGATACGGTCTTCCATGCCCGTTCCCTCCCTGCCGCCGCAGCGCGCGCCGCGCGCGCTCGACGTCCGATTCGTACTTGAGCAGCACGGTCAGCGTGTTGTCCAATACTTCGGGGTCCAGGGTGCGCGCATTCAGCGTGACCAGCGCGCGTGCCCAGTCGAGCGTCTCGCTCACACTGGGGTTCTTCTTGAGGTCGAGCTGGCGCAGTGCGTGTACTGTCTCCACCGCCTGCCGCGCCAACTGGGGCGCGAGGTCGGGCACCTTCAGCCGCACGATCTCAAGCTCCTCGTCCACCGACGGGTAGCCGATGTAGAGGTACAGGCAGCGCCGCTTGAGCGCCTCGCTCAGCTCACGCGTGTTGTTGCTCGTCAGGAACACGACGGGGCGGTGCCGCGCGACGATGGTGCCCAACTCCGGGATGCTCACCTGAAAGTCGCTGAGCACCTCCAGCAGGAACGCCTCGAACTCCGCGTCCGCCCGGTCGATCTCGTCGATCAGCAGCACCTTCGTCCGGTCGCTGTCGATGGCGCGCAGCAGCGGGCGGGCCAGCAGGAAGCGCTCCGAGAAGAAGACGTCTTCCTCCGCCGCGAGCCGGTCGGCGGCGTCGGCCAACGACTCGGCGTCCGCCAACAACGCGGACAGCTTATCACGCAGGAGCTGCGTGTAAAGCATCTGCTTGGCGTATTCCCACTCGTATAATGCCTTGCTCTCGTCCAGCCCCTCATAACATTGCAGGCGGACCAACTCGCGGCTGCTGGCGGAAGCCCAGGCTTTGCTGAGTTCCGTCTTGCCGACACCGGCAGGCCCCTCGGCCAATAGCGGCTTGCCCAGCTTCTCCGCGAGAAACAGCACCGTCGCGATCTCATCGCTCGCGATATACTGACAATCGGCCAGGGCGCGCTTTACATCCTCCACCGTATCAAACATGGGTTCTCCTCTTCCGTTGCCCCATCTACCTCATCGTGTCGCCAACCGAACGTCACTGCGCCGACCTGCGCCGAGGCCCGGGCAGGCTGCGCCGGGCCGATCGAGCTTCCTTAGCTGATTCTACGAAATACAAAACCATTATCAAAATAATCCCGGTACCGGCCGGTTTTGTCTATTGTTGTACCTGTACAAGGTGCTCCCTGTAGAAGTGGGCTGCGCGTGGCGTCGTTTGACGAACAGGGCGGGTTCGGGGTGGACGAGGCGGCGGTCGTGGAACGGGAAAGCAAGGGGCGGGTTTGCCAGCCCGCCCCCTATGTTCACGCGTTATTCGCCTGCATCCTATGGGGCGCTCAACTGGCCCTGGTACATCCAGCCGGTCATGCCCATGCAGTCCACCTCGTACCAGTTCATCTCGCCGTCGTTCCCGGCGTGGGTGATCGTCACCGCCGTGTTGGCGAAGCAGGACGTATTGGCGATCGAGCGCGTTTTCGGCTCGCTGTAGATCGGCTGGCTGAACGGCGTCGGCGGCAGGACGATCTGCTCCCCGACCTCGAAATACGGCTCGACCGGCTCGCCCAGGATCGAGGCCGGGTTCAGCACGGCCTCCGGGACCGGCCCGACGCCCAGGAAGTCGCGCCATTCGTTCTCCAGTTCGAGCATGGTCTTGCCCGTCACCATCTCAAGGGACTGTCCCAGCGTGCGGGCCTGCGCCATGTGCTCGACGATGGCGCGGTAGGTCTCGATGCCGCCGTAGGTGTCCACGATCCAGAACATGAAGGACGACCCCATGTCGTAGATCAGGTGCGTGCAGCCGTCCTCCTGCGCGGTCAGCGCGCCGCCGCCAGGGCCATCACCCTGAAAGCTGGGGAAGTCCCCACCGCGCAGTTCGGCCAGCGTGCGCAGCCGCTCGTGGACCGGGTATTCCTCGAACGTCTCGAAGAACGTCGCCTGCCCCTCGACCCACCAGCTCGGCCCGCTCACGCCCACCTCCTGCTGGTAGAGGTGCGCGATCTCGTGCACGGTGGTCGAGGCGGCCTGGTTCATCTGGAACTCGAGGGTCGGGTTCTCCGGGTTCCAGATGCAGTCACGGCGGATCGCGGCTGGCTCCAGCGTGCGGACGCGCTGGATCGTGCTGCCCGCCTCGGAGATGATGGTGCCCGTGAAACCGAAGTCGGTGTCGTCGATGTCCTCGCTGCCCTTGTACTCGGTCCAGTCAGAGCCGGGCGGGAAGATCACCGACAGGGGTCGGTACGGCAGCGGCTCGCCGAAGCCTTCCAGGTATTTCTGCTGGTTGCCAGCTACCGCGTCGATCACCACCTGGCCGAGTTCCTCCGGCATGCCGTACCAGTACACCAGCACGTCGTCGCTCTCGGCGCGGTACCACTCGCGCGTCGGATCGTAGTACACCGCGTGGACCGGCTCGCTGTTCACCGCCTGACCGTCCGCCGTACGCACGCCCCATTCGACATCCAACTCGTGCCAGGGCAGCAGGCCGCGGTCGTCGTAGGGCGTCGCAATCCACTCGTTCGGCGCGTCGCCGGGACGTGCCCGCTTGCGCCCGGTCTTGCCCGTGCTGAAGGTGTAAAACAACGTGACATGGTTGACCACCACGCCCTCCGGCGGCGTGATGATCGCGCGGAACTCCATGCCCTGCGGGTAGTGCGAGACGTAGGTAAGGTCGGTGAAGGCGAAACCGTCCACGGTCTGGTCCGGGTACGCCTGGGGTTCATCCCGGCCACCGACGACCGTCACGGCGACCTCATCACCCTGGGCGAGGACAGGCGCGGCAGGGGCCAGCCCGCTGAGCACCAGCATGAGGGCCAGAACGACGATGATCGTGGGGTGAAAGCGTAGTCGCATGGTCTCTTCTCTCCTTTTTTCCATACGACAATTGTAGCGCAGTCCTCGCCCGGTAATCGGGGCGAACATTACCCGCGCGCCGACAACCCCACGCCGCTATGCCGCGTGCCCGATAGGTGGCGTTTCATGCGTGGACGGCTGCATGGGGGAGACGTCCAGCGGCGGGAGGCCCCACGCCGCGCGCGCCCGGTTGCACCGCGCCAGGTCGTCGCCGTTGATCCGGGGGCCGTCCGCCCCCCACTGGACGCCGAACTCCCGGCACGGGCTGGGGCGGTTGGCGTAGATCGAACAGCGCACGGCGCTGCCCACCTCGCCCAGCAGCGCCGCGCAGCGCGGATGCGCCTGATTCGTCCCCTTCATGCAGCGATAGAAGCCGGTCACGTCCTCGGCCAGATCCGGCGGGACGGTCCCGCCCTGCGCCGGATCAGCCTCACCCCAGTAAAACGTTACGCGGAAGTACGCGCAGCACGCCCCACACGTGAGACACGGGTTCCCCTGCGACATAGGCCAACGAAAACAGACTCCCTTCCCCGGTATGCACTGGATCCATAAGCGCGCAGGCAACTCGCTGTCTGCGCGCTCGAAACGGATTGAATGGCGAGCTTAGGGTTGCGCCGGCTGCGTGCTCGGCGCGCGCCGCCCGTTCCCCGAAAGCGTCGGCTCCGGCACGTCGCGCCGGAACTGGCTCATGTACAGGTCATAGTAGAAGCCCCGAGCCGCGAGCAGCTCGTTGTGCGTGCCGTGCTCCACGATCTTGCCGCCGTCGATCACGTAGACCTGGTCGGCGTTGCGGATCGTGCTGAGGCGGTGGGCGATCACGAAGCTCGTGCGGCCCTGGAGCAGCCGCTCCAGCGCCTTCTGGATCAGCCGCTCGGTGCGCGTATCGACGCTGCTCGTCGCCTCGTCGAGGATCAGCAGGCGCGGGTTTGCGAGCGCCGCCCGCGCGATCGAGAGCAGTTGGCGCTGCCCCTGGCTGAGGCCGCTGCCGCGCTCGCCCAGGATCGTCTGGTAGCCGTCCGGCAGCGCCTGGATGAACCCGTCCGCGTGGGCCAGCTTCGCCGCCTCGATCACTTCCTCGTCGGTCGCGTCGGGCCGCCCATAGCGGATGTTGTTCATCACCGTGTCGCTGAACAGGAACGTATCTTGCAACACCAGCCCGATCTGGCGGCGCAAGCTCTCGATCGTCACGTCGCGCACGTCATACCCGTCGATGATCACCGCCCCGGCGTCCACGTCGTAGAAACGCGGCAGCAGGTTGATGATCGTCGTCTTGCCCGCGCCGGTCGGGCCGACGACGGCGATCGTCTGCCCCGGCTCGGCGGTCAGGCTGACGCCCTCCAACACCGGCTCATCCTCGTTGTAGCTCATCCACACGTCGCGCAGCTCGACGCGGCCCTCGATGGGCGGCATCTCGATCGCGTCCGGCTTATTCTGCACGTCCGGTTCCTCGGCCATGAAGTCGAAGATCCGCTCGGCACCGGCGATAGCGTTTTGCAGGTTGGTCCACAGCGTCGAGATCATCTGGATCGGCTGGTTGAACTGCTGCGTGTAGCTGATGAAGGTGATGATCAGGCCGAGCGAGATCGCGGTCGTGCCGAGTTCCTGGCCGCGCAGCATGAAGATCCCGCCGACCGCCGCCACGATGACGATCGAGAGGTAGCCGAGCGCCTCAAGCGTGGGTGAGAGCGCGCTGGTGAAGGCCACCGCGCGCACGTTCGCGTCCCGGTTGGCGGCGTTCACCTCGCGGAACCGGGCGATGTTTTCGTCCTCGCGGGTGAAGGCCTGCGCCTCGCGCACCCCGGCGATGTTCTCCTGCAGGTCGGCGTTGACGTCCCCGATCTCACGCCGTGCGATGCGGTATGCCTTGCGCGCCTGCTGCGAGAACCAGACCGTCGCGACGACCATGAACGGCACCGGGATGATGCTCAGCAGCGCGAAGGTCCAGTTGCGGCTGAACATGGCGTAGATCAGCCACGCCAGTTGGAAAACGCCGCGCATCACCTGGACCAGCACGAAGGCGAACGCCTGCTGGAGCGTGTCCGTGTCGTTGGTCAGGCGGCTCATGACGTCGCCCGCCTCGTGCTTCGAGTAGTAGCCGAGCGAAAGGCGGTGGATCTGCTGGAAGATGCTGATCCGTATGTCGGCCAGCACGTTCATGCCAGCGTAGCGCATGACATAGAACTGCAAGCCCGACGCGACGGCGCTGATAAGGTACAGCCCGACGAGCAGCAGGATCAGGTTACGCAGGCCGGCCAGCGTTTCCGAGCGGGATAGGCCGGCGGTGTCGTCCGTGTACCAGCAGTTGCTTTCGGACGCACCGGCCATGTGCTCCAACGACGCACCGCCCGCATCCCCGGCGGCCTGCCGCGTATAGGGCGTCACGTAGCAGTCCACGGCCTGCCCCACCAGGTCGGCGGTCTTCACCTGGGACCAGGCGCTGAAGATCGACAGCGCGATGACCAGCACCAGGGCCAGCTTCCAATTCCTGAAGTAGGACCACAGGCGCAGCAGGGTTTGGACCGGGCTGGCCGCTTTGCGCGTTTCGGAGCCATAGAGCATGGCGTCATGCCGCATCATGGCAGCACCTCCTCGCTGGCGATCGCCGGGTCATCGGCAAGCTCAGCGTCATCGACGAGTTGGGAGTTGTAGATTTCGACGTAGATCGGGCTGCTCTCCATCAGCTCCTCGTGCGTGCCGCGCTCCACGATGCGCCCCTGATCCAGGACCAGGATCAGGTCGGCGTTGACGACCGTGCTGATCCGCTGCGCGATCACGAAGCTGGTGCGCCCTTCCATCAGCCTGTCCAGCGCCCGCTGGATGTGGACCTCGGTCGCGAGGTCCACGCTGCTGGTCGAGTCGTCCAGGATCAGGATGCGCGGGTTGAGCAGCAGGGCGCGTGCGATGGCGATGCGCTGCTTCTGGCCGCCACTGAGGGTCGTGCCGCGCTCGCCGACAGGCGTCTCGTAGCCCTGGGGGAACGACATGATGAAGTCGTGCGCCGCCGCAGCCTGCGCCGCCGCGATCACCTCGTCGTCCGTGGCGTCGGGCCGCCCAAAGGCGATGTTGTCACGGATCGAGCCAGTGAACAACGTCGTTTCCTGCAACACGATGCCGATCTGCGAGCGCAGGCTGGAGAGCGTGACGTCGCGCACGTCGGTGCCGTCGATCAGCACGCGGCCCTCCGTCACGTCGTAGAAGCGCGGCAGCAGGTTGATGATCGTCGTCTTGCCGCTGCCCGTCGCGCCCAACAGGGCGACCGTCTGGCCGGGCTGCGCCTCGAACGACACGTCCTTGAGCACCGCGTCGCCGTGCTTGAAGTAGCGGAACGTCACGTTCTCGAACGTCACCGCGCCCTGGATGTTCGCCAGCTCACGCGCGCCGGGCCGGTCCTGAACCTCGTTCTCAGCGTCCAGGATCTCGAAGACGCGCGTGGCCGAGGCCGCCGCCTGCGACATGAGCGAGATGATCATGCCGAGCTGCCCGAGCGGGAAGAACACGTAGATCAGGTACATGCTGAACTCCTGCCACTGGCCGAGCGTCAGCGTGCCGTCGAGGATCTGCGTGCTGCCCGCGTAGAGCACCGCCGCCTGACCCAGGTTCGCGATCAGGAAGGTCAGCGGGAAGATGATCGAGAAAAGCAGGCTGATCCGCAGGTTCCACTTCAGATGATCCTTAACGGAGGCGTTGAAACGGGCCTGCTCCTGCCGTTCGCGGACGAACGCCTTGACCACCCGGATGCCGGCCAGGTTCTCCTGCATCACGGTGTTCAGGCGGTCA
>CAZGLU010000169.1:0-5619 GCA_964526095.1 uncultured Anaerolineaceae bacterium
GGCTTTTCTCCCCCTCTCCAGCCCGGACTGGAGAGGGGGCCGGGGGGTGAGGTCTCGCCGGTGACCGGATTATCTGTTAAACCGCGTGAAACCCGCCTGCCTGCCTGCTCCAAGAGGGCGGGAACAGTTCGCGTGCCCTAGCTGCCGATCTCGATGTAGCGTTTCCACTTGTCGTGGCCGCTGCCCATCTCGACGACGAGGTAGCTTGTGCGCGGGGTTTTCGGCTCCCACAGCAGGCGCAGCCCGGCCTCACCGGGCAGTCGGTTGCCCTTGCGGTGGTTGCACGCGAAGCACGCGCAGGCCGTGTTCGACCACGTGTTTTTGCCCCCGCGTGACACGGGCAGGATGTGGTCCACCGTCAGATCGCGGCGCGTCAGCAGCTTGCCGCGCACGATGTCGCCCACTTTGGCGCCACAGTAGATGCAGGTGTGGTTGTCGCGCGCCAGGACGCCCTGGCGGCTCCAGTGCGCGTGGCGGCGCGGCACGTTGATGTAATGCCGCAGCGCGATGACGGACGGGACACGGTATTTATCGCGGACGGTGCGGAGGAAGCGGTCGGACTCTTCGACTACGAATGCTTTGCCTGCGAGCAGCAGGTTGATGGCGCGTGGGATGCCGATGACGGTGAGTGGCTCCCACGTACCGCCGTTCAGGAGTAAGACATGCCCTTCGATCATAGGCTACTTCCGACGACGCCGGCCCGTAGGCCCGCGTTTTCTGGCCGTCGATACCCGCTATTATACCTTTTTTCACGGGGCGCGGAAATATGACCATAAACGCACATTCGACAACCGGATGGCACAATATGGCATAGTCCCACGCCCCGTGTCGCGCGTGACGGCTTACTCCGCGCGGTCGAGCGTCAGCGTGTAGTCCAGGTTCTCGGCGTCGTGCGAGCGCGGGCGCTTGACGATCACGCGGTAGTCCCCGTCGGCGGGCAGCTCCAGCGCCTCAAGCGCCGTCTCGCCGTTTTCGGAGGGGGCGCTCTCCGCCAGCCGGTGCCGGTCCGGGTCCTGGACCTCGATCTGTAGCGTCGTTTCGCCCGGCGCGTGCGTGACGCGCAGCGTGATCACGTCCCCGGCGCTCCCGGTGAAGGCGTACAGCTCGCGCGGGTTCAGCCCGCTGACGCGGCCCATCACGCTGCTGCCGTAGCTCAGGGCGCTCTGCCCCGCGCCGCCTGCGTCCGGCGTACTCACCGTCAGGCTGTAGTCGCCGCCGCTGAAGCCCTCCACGCCCAGGAAGCGGGTCGCCACGACGAGGTACGTCCCGCCCTCTGGCAGCGTTGCCGTCAGCTCCGCGATGCGTGACGCGTTAGTGTCGCCGCCCTCCGCCAGACGCTCGCCGTCCGGTTGGATCAACACGACGTAGGGATCGAGCGTGAGGCTGTCGGCGCTCATCTGCACCGTCACGACCTGCCCCGCCTGCCCCTCGAACGCGTACACATGCTGGAACGCGGCCTCGGTCAGCGTGCCGATCGTCCTCTGGTTGAGCGACAGCGGCTCGGCGTCGGCGGCCTCGACGGGCGCCAGCCGGACCGTGAGCAGCGCGTCCGGCCAGTCCGCCGGGTTGAACATCCCCACGCCGGGGTTGGCCGCGACCGCGTCGAAGAAGTCCGAGATCGTCGGCGTCACGACCCCGATATGCGCCGCGAGCACCGTGCCGTCCTGGTCGACCAGCAGCGTCGTCGGCAGCGTTGAGGCGTACACGCGCCGTGCCAGCCAGTCCTGCCGGTCCAGCACCACCGTGATCCCGTCCGGCTGCGTGGCGAGGAACGCGCGGGCGTCCTCCTCGATGTCGGCTGTGTTGACGAACAACACGTCAAAGGCGTGGTCCTCCGGGGCGAGTGCGACCTCGGCCAGATGCGGGAACTCGATGCGGCAGGGCGGGCACCACGACGCCCAGAAGTTGAACGCGGTGGGCCGCCGCAGGTCCTCCGCGCGGACGCTGCCCTCCCCGTTGAATTGGGGCAGCTCGTAGCGGGCTAGCACGTCCCCGATCGGGGGACGTTCGTCGAATGAGCCAGGGTTGCCCAGGGTGCCGCCGATCCACAGCGTAAAGCTGCCCGTGCGCAGGTTTTGCAGGTGCGCGCGCAGCGCCAGCTCCTCGACGTGCTCGGCGGGGTCCGGATCTTGGGCGGCGGCGGGAGCGAGTGGCGCGAGCGCCACGACCAGCAGGAGAGCGAACAGGTGGGGTAGGGTACGGATGATGGGTTTCATGGGTCCCTCCGGGGCGCTCAGGACGGGCGGTGAGGTGTTGCATGCCACCATTGTAGCACGGCTCCGCGTCGCTACCCCTGCCCACCGGAATGGGCCATAATGGAAAGGGAGATCCTGCGGGGCTGCGCCTCAGGAGGGGAACATGCGGCACGAAACGGGTTCGTTTACCGGCTATGGTGGGTTGCGTATCTTCACGCAGCGCTGGCTACCGGACGGGGCGCCGCGTGCCGTGGTCGTGCTCGCGCATGGGATCGCCGAGCACAGCGGGCGCTACGCGCACGTCGCGGCGGCCCTGGTCGAGCGCGGCTACGCACTCGCGGCGCTGGACCATCGCGGGCATGGCCGTTCGGAGGGGCCGCGCGTGCTGGTGGAGCGCTTCACGGACTACGTGACCGACCTGCATACCTTCGTGCAGCAGGTTCGCGCCGACCACCCCACGCCGCCGCTGTTCCTGTACGGGCACAGCATGGGGGCGCTGATCGTGCTGCTGTTTGCCCGCGATCACCCCGACGAGCTGGACGGGCTGATCACGACCGGGACGGCGCTCCTCATTCCGCGCGCCAACCGCGTGACGACCTGGCTGCTGGCGCGGTTGGGCCGGGCTATCCCCGCCGTCCCGCTGATCCCCCTGGACGCCACAGCGATCAGCGCGGACCCCGACGTGGTGGCCGCCTACCTTGCCGATCCGCTGGTGCACGTCCGCCCGATCCGCGTGCGCATGGCCGCGGAGTTGGCGCAGGCCGCCGTCGAGGCGCGTCGCGCGCTGCCGGATCTGCGCGTGCCGTACCTTGCCCTGCACGGGGGCGCCGACCGGCTGACCCTGCCGGGCGCCGCGCAGATCATCCGCGACGAGGCGGGCAGCCCGGATCTGGAGGTCCGAACCTATGCGGGCCTCTACCACGAGATCCACAACGAGCCGCAGCAGGCCGAGGTGCTGGCCGATATCGTCGGCTGGCTCGATGCGCGCGTCCCGGAACAAGCCCCTGGCGGGCTGCTATAATCGAATCACCCGCGCAATGCAAAGGAGGTCCATTGCGATGAAACGTCTGGTGCTGGTTTTGCTGGTGGCTGGCGTGCTCGGCGTGTTGGCGTTCGGGCTGGCCGCCCCAGTCGCGGCGCAGGGCGACGAGGGAGCACAGGGAGATGCCTACGCCGCCTTTCGTGGTGCGGCGGTGTACGCCGAGTTCTGCCAGACCTGTCACGGCGAGCAGGGCGAAGGGCGCGGCGAGGGGCCGGCCTTCCAGGCGATCACGTTCGACCCGGCGACGGCGCGTGAGGCCGTCGCGCGCGGCCTGGACACCGACGAGGATGATGGCGTGGCGATGCCCGCCTACGCACAGACCGCTGGCGGCCCGCTGTCCGAGCGCCAGATCAACGACCTGATGGCCTATATGGCGACCTGGGGCACGGACGACGTGCCGCCCCTGCCGGAGCCGCGCATCAGCCCGCCCGTCACCCACGTCCCGGACCGCACCGGCGACGTGAACGCGGGCGCGGAGATCTACGCCAAATCGTGCTACGGCTGCCACGGGCGCGAGGGACGGGGGCGCGTGCCGCCCGCCTTCCCGCCGCTGCGTGTGACCGCCAACTCGCTCCAGGCGGTGCGCGAGGGCACGGAAAGCCCCTACATGCCCGCCTTTAGCGCCGAGCACGGCGGCCCGCTGGACGAGGCCGACCTGGAGAACCTGGACACCTACCTTGCCTCATGGGGTGTGGCGACTCCGGTTGAGGGGCCGTCGTCCGAGGGGTACGGCACGCTGGCGATCCTGATGGGCTTCGCCGCGATCCTGTTCGTTGGCGGCGTCTACCTCACGGGCCGCGACAGAAACTAGCCCACCGGACAGATCCGGGTGCGGCCCGCGCGGCGTATGTGGGTTAGGGACGGTAACGCGCTTTGACGCTCCGATCCGGCCCCGCGGAGGCACCGGGTGGGTTCGAAACCCGCCCCTACAAGTCGTGCCTTTTCTCCCCCTCTCCAACCCTGACTGGAGAGGGGGCCGGGGGTGAGGTCGCACCATTGACCGGATTATTCGGTTAAACCGCATGAACCACGCCCGCCGTTCCCCTTCCTTGGCGCTTGCGTGGCATGAATGGGGCGGCGTCCGGTGGAAAGTTTGAGTCGTTCTTGCTACAATGTTGCTACAATCAGCACTGATGCATTGAGATCGTTTCGCCCCGGTTGAGCAGGTACAACGAACTGAAGGATGTGCGCATGGCCGAGATTGGTTGGGAAAAGAGCAGCACCCTCGCCGCCGAACGCTTGAAGACCCGGCGCGGCGCCCGTTGGCAGTTCCTCGTCGTGGGCCTGGCCCTGTTGGGCGCGATCGCCTACCTGCTGTATTCCAGCACCGGGGCGCGTTACTACCTCACCGTCGATGAATTGATCAACGACCCGCAGATGATCGGCAAGATGGTGCGCGTGTCCGGCGCGGTGGTCGGTGACCCGATCTTTGACCCGGAGACGCAGGAGCTTCGGTTCGTCGTCGCCAACATCCCGAACGACAACGACACGATCCGCAAGCAGGGCGGTCTGGCCGAGGTGCTGCACAAGGCCGTTGAGGACCCGAACGCCTCGCGTATGCACGTCGTCGCACGCGAGAAGGAGATCCCCGACCTCCTGCAAAACGAGGCGCAGGCGATCATGTCCGGCACCTTCGTGGAGGAGAACGGCGAGTACGTCTTCCACGCCGAGGAGATCATGCTGAAGTGCCCGACGCGCTACGAGGAGGACGTGCCGCAGCAGGTCGCCAGCGGCACCTGAGCGCGCGCAACCTGTACGCCGACCGAGCGCCGGGGATCCCCGGCGCTTTTTGTTGCGACCCGCATCAAGCCCGAAAAGGGTTCGAGGC
Organism: uncultured Anaerolineaceae bacterium; assembly: GCA_964526095.1. GTDB lineage: Bacteria > Chloroflexota > Anaerolineae > Aggregatilineales > Aggregatilineaceae > Aggregatilinea. Next base: position 5,066 of record CAZGLU010000169.1, read on the forward strand.
CCTGGCTCTGTTCCCCTGCCTCACGCGAGCAGAGCGACGGGGAACAAGGCCTATTTGAGGTCGCGCTTCGTCCCTCTCCAATCAAGTTGGAGAGGGGCAGCGAGCGAATGCGAGCGGGGCGAGGTCTGGTTCCCCCTGCTTTTCGCCCGGTAAGTCCATCATGCGCTAAACCGACTGGTGCCCTTTGCGCCGGACCTGCACCGCCGCCTGCTTGCGCGCGGGCAGCCGGTGCCACAGGTTGGCCCGCCCCTCGGTGAAGGCCACGTACGCCGTGAGCGTGATCCACGTCACCGCCAGCACGCCCGTCCACAACTCGCTGCCATAGCCGGTGTACATGTCGAACCAGCTCGTCAGGCCGAGCACGTCCAGGTAGTTCACGTTAAAGAGCAGCACCAGCCATAGCCCGATCTTTGGGCGTTCCAGCGCCAGCGGGACCACGCCGATCGCCAGCAGCGGGAGCATGCTGTGCAGGTTGCTGAACGGCGCGCTGAGCAGCGACCCGGCGATCAGCATCCCGGCCTTGGGCAGATCGGAAGAGCACACGTCTGAACTCC
>CAZGLU010000169.1:5629-7565 GCA_964526095.1 uncultured Anaerolineaceae bacterium
CCCGGCGTACGCCACCGCCAGCGTGATCGCGATGATCAACACCTGCGCGGCGCGCAGCCAGCCCGCCGGGACCCCGATCTGCTCCCCTGTGACGGCCAGCGAGATGCCGTAGTCAAAGGGGCGCGTCGTGAGCGTGTCCAGCCACGGCCTCCCGGCCCACAGCACCGACAGGGCGACCACCGCCCCGACGATAGTGATCACTTGCAGCGTGAAGGCGCGCGGCATGGTTTGTAGCACGTACAGCGCCGCAACCAGCACCAGCAGGAACGTGATCTGCGGCTTGATTGTGCTGATCATCCCGGCCACGGCGAAGACGACGGGCCAGCGCCGCCGGTAGGCCAGCAGCAGGGCGAGGATGGCGAGGATGCTGATCGCCTCGTAGTTGGTGTCCACAAAGTAGCGCCGGTAGGAATAGGAGGTGAACAGCAGCGCCACGCCGAGCAGGTGGTGTTGCCAGTGGGCGTAGCGCGGCACGCTCAGCACGAGCACGGCCAGGCTGAGCAGAGTCATGATCGCCCAGCTTGTGTTGAGCGACAGCCAGCTCAGCGGCAGCACGAAGATGACGGCCCACGGCGGGCTGAACATGCCCGCGTCCCACTGCACGTGCCCGCCCTCCGTCGCGTCCCACAGGATCTCCCAGTCGTACGCCAGCGGGCTTTCGCGCAGGTCGTATCGTTCCAGGCGCTCGACCAGGAGCAGTGCGGCGACGATCAGGGCGACGATCAGGGCCGCAAGCAGCACGATCCGGGTGGGTCGGTGGTTGTCAGAGGGAACAGCCATACACACTCCGCAGCATGTGTTAACCGATGAGATCAACGTTAGCACATTGGCCGCGTGCATGGCACGTTTGGCGCGGGCGCAGACAACCGGCGCCGGACTTATAACTCGGATGTGTCAATGACACTCTAATCCATCACTTATCCTTATAATCGCCGGAATGGACTACAATCGTCATGGATCGTCATTGGGTCGTCATGGGCGGAGGCTGGCGAACAGGGGCGCACCTATAGTATGATATCTCAAGGATTTTTTGGATTATTTCTCGTCCGCCGGATCTCAACAGGCAGCGAGCGCGGCAGGTGCGCCGGTCCGTTCCCGGCTAGAGGGGGGGAGCGACCGCTGGCATCGTCAGGTGTTTGCTGTCTGTTCTGTTCATAGCGTGGGAGATAGGCCGTTGATCGCAGAACTCGGCATTATCACGACCGGGCTGGCTTTTGCGGCGGCGGTGTACGCCATCCTGGCCGCACTGGCCGGAGCCAGGGCGCACCGCGACGCGTGGGTCGTCAGCGCCCGGAACGCCGCCTTGCTCACCTTCCCCCTGTTGACGATCGCGGCGGGCGCGTTGCTGGTCGCGCTGCTCAACCATCACTATGAGATCGCTTATGTCTGGCAGACGACGGACAACGCAACGCCCGCCTTTTACCTGTACACCGCCCTGTGGGGCAGCCAGGCCGGGTCGCTGCTGTTCTGGTCGTGGCTGATGAGCGCCTTCACCTTCGCCGCGCTGCTGCTCAACTGGCGCTCCGAGCGCCGCCTGATGCCGTACGTCATCGTCGGGACGATGGCCACGCTCGGCTTCTTCCTGATCCTGAACGTCTTCATTGAGAACCCGTTCGCGCGCTACTGGATCACGCCCGACGCCACCGCGCCGCGTGCGGCGGTCTTCCCCATCTCCGATGATGCGGAGTTGTTCTACCCGGCGGACGGCACCGGCCTGAACCCGCTGCTGCGTCACGTCGGCATGGTGATCCATCCCCCGATGCTGTACCTCGGCTTCGTCGGCTTCACCATCCCGTTCGCCTTCGCCTTCGCGGCGCTGGCCAGCGGGCAGCTTGGCTCCGGCTGGATCCGCGCCACGCGCGCCTGGGCGCTGGTGGCGTGGCTGTTCCTCAGCCTCGGCCTGCTGCTCGGCGGGCGCTGGGCCTATGACGTGCTG
>CAZGLU010000170.1:0-2791 GCA_964526095.1 uncultured Anaerolineaceae bacterium
CCCCCCCCCTATCCTACACTCTTTCCCTACACGACGCTCTTCCGATCTATAACGCGGCGCTGACCGTGCTGGAACGCAGCCTGGACGATTCCGCAAACCGGCGCCTGTTGTTCCCCGCCGCGTTCCTGGCCGTGGACGAGATCCTGCACGTCATCACGCGCGTCGTGCGGGACCTGCGCATCGACCGGGCGGCGATCGCGCGCACCCTGGCCGCGTACGGGACGTTCGCCGCGACCGAGCGCGTGCTGATGGCGCTGGGTCGGGCCGGGGCGGACCGGCAGGCGATGCACGAACGGCTGCGGGCGCACAGCATGGCGGCATGGGAGGCGGTCGCGCAAGGACAGCCGAACCCGCTGCCCGCGCTGCTGGCCGCCGATCCGGTGATCACGCGCTACATCCCGGCAGCGGCGTTGTCCGCATTGCTCGACGCCGGGGCGTACACCGGGGACGCGGGCGCACGGACGCGGCAACTGGCGGACGCGATCCGGCAGGCGATCCGGGAAGGGGCCTGAGATTGTTCAAAGTGCCGACTCGCCTCCGGCGGTGACCGGGTATCATACGGGGCATCTCGAACGAAGCGAAGCGAACTGAAGCGAGGGACATCATGCCGCGTGCGATCTTGAGCGTGTACGACAAGACCGGACTGCCCGAACTGGCACAGGGACTGTCTGACCTGGGCTGGGACCTCGTCGCCAGCGGTGGCACGGCCCACGTCCTCGAATTAGCGGGCCTCAAGGTGACGCCGGTCGAGCGCGTGACCCAGGCCCCGGAGATGTTAGGCGGACGGGTTAAGACGCTGCATCCCGCCATTCACGCCGGGATCCTGGCGCGCGACGACGAGGCGGACATGGACACCCTGCGCTCGTTCGGCTACGCCCCGATCGATATGGTGGTGTGCAACCTGTACCCGTTTCAGTCCACGATCACGAAGGTCGGCGTCACGCTGGACGAAGCGATCGAGCAGATCGACATCGGCGGCGTAGCGCTGCTGCGAGCCGCGGCAAAAAACTTCCGCCGGGTGATCACGCTAACGGACCCGGAGGACTATGCCACGATCCTGGCGCTGCTGCGTCTGGCGGAGCCGGTGGACGAAACGCTGCGGCGACGGCTGGCGGCGAAGGCGTTCGCAGTCACACGCGACTATGACACCGCGATCCATGCTTACCTGGCCCAGGACGAGGCTGCACCCGGCGAGGACCGTCTGCCGGACCTCGTTTCCCTCGGGCTGACGCGCATTCAGGCGCTGCGCTATGGCGAGAATCCGCACCAGGCGGCGGCGCTGTACGCAACCAACGCGTCGGAGACGGCGCTGGGCGCCGAGCAGGTGGGGGGCAAGGAGCTGTCGTACAACAACCTGCTTGACTTAGACGCCGCATGGCGGGCGGCCAGCAGCTTCGACGTCCCGGTGGTGGTGATCGTCAAGCACCTCACGCCCACCGGCATCGCCACCGGCCCGACCATCGCCGACGCCTTCCCGGCGGCGCTGGAGTCGGACCCCGTTTCGGCATTCGGCGGCGTGATCGCGGTCAACCAGCCCGTGAACGATGCGTTCGTGGATGCGCTCGGCTCATTGTTTGTCGAGGCGATCGCCGCGCCCGACTTCACACCGACAGCACAGCAGCGGCTCAACGAGGCACGCAAGAACTGCCGCCTGCTCAAGATCGCGGGCCGCGATGGCGAGCCGGCCGTCGAGGTGCGCAGCGTGCGGTGCGGCTACCTGATTCAGACGGTGGATCGTGGCGATCCGACTGCAACCGTGTGGCGGGTGGTCAGTCAGCGCCAGCCGACGCCGGAGGAGATGCAGGCCCTGCGCTTCGCGTGGAAAGCAGTCCAGCACGTCAAGAGCAACGCCATCGTGCTGGCAAATACGACTGGCACGGTGGGTATCGGAGGCGGCCTGCCGAGCCGCGTGGACGCCGCGCGGCTGGCCGTGGAGAAGGCGGGCGTACACGCACAGGGCGCGGTGATGGCATCCGACGCGTTCTTCCCCTTCCCGGATGCGCTGGAGATCGGGATCCAGGCGGGGATCACCGCCGTGGTCCAGCCCGGCGGCTCGATCCGCGATCAGGCGGTGATCGAGGCGGCGGACGCGGCGGGGATCGCGATGGTCTTCACCGGCACGCGGCACTTCCGGCACTGAGATCTGCGCTGCCCTCGCCGTAAACCATGCCCATTCGCCACGATTTACTTGACGAAAACGGGCAGAAGCGTGTTATACTTGAAACGTTTAAGCAACGCGCCTGAGCCGTGCCGACTCACACCGTTCTGGCAGGGTAGCGGCCCCGGCTATGGAGCTACTCGCATAAGAGACTGTCATTAGGAGGATTTCTGTGGCAAGTGTAACTTATCGCAATGTGACCAAGCGCTGGGGCGACGTCGAAGCCGTCAAGAACCTGAGCATCGACATCCCAGACGGCGAGTTCCTCGTCTTCGTTGGCCCGTCCGGGTGCGGCAAGTCCACCAGCCTGCGTATGCTGGCCGGGCTGGAGGAGATCACAGAGGGCGAGATCCTCATTGGGGACCGCGTGGTGAACAACGTCGCTCCGAAGGACCGTGACATCGCGATGGTGTTCCAGAGCTACGCGCTCTACCCCCACATGACGGTTTACGACAACATGGCTTTCGGCCTGCGCCTGCGCCGCACGCCCAAGCACGTCATCGACGAGCGCGTGCGTGAAGTCGCGACCAGCCTCGGCATCGAGCAGCTCCTGGACCGCCGTCCGCGCCAGCTTTCGGGTGGTCAGCGCCAGCGCGTCGCGGTGGGCCGCGCCATCGTGCGTGAACCGGCCGT
>CAZGLU010000170.1:2801-7550 GCA_964526095.1 uncultured Anaerolineaceae bacterium
CCGGCCGTGTTCCTTCTGGACGAGCCGCTTTCCAACCTGGACGCCAAGCTGCGCGTCGAGGCGCGTGCGTTCATCACCAAGCTGCACCAGCGGCTCGGCACGACGTTCATCTACGTGACGCACGACCAGACCGAAGCCATGACGATGGCCGAGCGTATCGCCGTGTTGCGGGCGGGCGAGTTGCAGCAGATTGACACGCCCTCCAACCTGTACGATCACCCCAACAACATCTTCGTGGCCGGTTTCATCGGCAGCCCGGCGATGAACTTCTTCGACAATACGCTGCTGACCGAAGAAGACGGCAAGATGTACCTCGACACGGGGATGTACAAGCTGGAGGTGCCGGCCGCGCGCTACGAGACTTACCGGCCCTACGTCGGCAAGCGCGTCGTCTTCGGCATCCGCCCGGAGGACATCCATCACCCGGACTACCCGCCGCCCGGCATCACCCCCGCGCAGGATACGGCGACGGTGGACGTGGTCGAGCTGATGGGCAACGAGAAGATCGTCTACCTGGAGAAGGGCGGCAAGACGATCCTCTCGCGCATGGACCCGCGCGCGGACGTGCACGTTGGGCAGACCAGCGGCGTGGTGTTCAATATGGCGAACATGCACCTGTTCGATCCGGAAACCGAGCGCGCGCTACAATAACAACTCTGAACGCGAGGCTCGCTTCGTCACTTCGCAGCCGCGTGTGTTCTCACAGGCGGCTGCTGTGTTTGCTGTAATAAAGGTTTGTCAGTCGATGCAGGAGCATCCCGGCGGGCCGGTGAAGGTCGCCGGGATGCCTGCGCACAGAATGAGGGGGGACAGCGCCAGTGGTACGCACGGCTTCGATCCGGCTGGAATCACCAGGGAACGCGGAGGTCATCGACATCACGGCGCAGGTTGCGCAGGCCGTCCGTGAGAGCGGGCTGGCCGACGGCACGGTGACGATCTTCTGCCCCAGCGCAACCAGCGGCGTTACGACGATCGAGTATGAGAGTGGCGCCGTGCAGGACTTCCGGCGGCTGTTCGACGAGATCGCAGCGCCGGGGCGTGAATACCAGCACAACCGGCGTTGGGGCGATGGCAACGGCCACAGCCACGTCCGCGCGGCGCTGCTCGGCCCGTCGCTGACGGTGCCATTTGTGGGGCAGCGGCTGCTGTTAGGGACATGGCAGCAGATCGTGTTCGTGGATTTTGATAACCGCGCGCGGCGCCGCGAGCTGATCGTTCAGATGATCGGCGAAGAAGCTTAAGCGCGAGTGGGACCGTTGGAATGGGACAAGACAGGGACGTAAAAGAAACACCGGCAACGCTCGACGCGGATGTGCTCGTCGAGGCGGCGCGCAACGCGTGGCGTGCTGTAGACAGCACGAACGGCGACTCGCCGCTGGACAACGTACTGGCTGGCTTGGCCGCCGCGCTGAGCTGCCCGCTCGCCGCATTGTGGGAACTGGACGACGATGGCGAACACCTCCAGCTACGCGCCCACTATCCTGAGGCCGGGGCCTCGCTGCCGACGACGTACACATTAGGCCAGGGGATCGTCGGGCGGGCGGCGGCACGCCAGGAGCCGCAGACGGTCAACCGGCAGGCGTGGCATAGCCCCGACGCCCCATTGGGCGAGCTGGGGGTGTGCGGTGGCCTCGCCACGCCGCTGGTATGGGAGGGGCAGACGTTCGGCGTCCTGGCCGCGTTCGAGCACGACCCGGCGCGAGAATTTGGGCCAGCCGATGCGGAACTGGCCCAGTTCGCCGCGCGGTACGCCGCCGTATTGATGGCGAACGAGCGGCTTCAACAGCGCGCAGAGCATGCAGAGGAGGCGTTGTATGCCGAGCAACGGCGGCTGGCTAATTTGCAGGCCGCCGTGCGGCGCATCCTTGAGCAACCGGACGTCGACATCAACCTGATCGAGATCGCGGAAGCGTTCCAGGCGATGGGCTGGCAGCAGGTGATCCTGGCCGTCTATGCCGGGGACGGGCAGGTAGACCAACTGATCACGCTCGGCGTGCACGACGACCACCGCGAAGCCCTGCGTGCCGGGATCGTGCAAAGCACAGTATGGGAGTTGTTCCAGGCCGGGAAGCTGGAGCAGTACCGTGTCGGCGCGCTGTACTTTATTCCCGCCACCGGGCCGGGCAAGCGGTGGCACCCGGACGACCTGCTGTTCGCGCCGCTGCGGCTGGGGCAGGGGCGGATTGTGGGCCTGATCAGGCTGGGCGAGCCGGCTAACGGTCTGCGGCCCCTCTCAGAAGCCCTGCGCGTGCTGGACATCCTCGCCAGCCAGGCGGCGTACCTGGTGGAGAACGCGCGTCTGTTAGACGAAAAGACACGCACGGCGGACGAGCTGGTGGAGCAGGTCGAGGAACTCTCGATGATCCACCGCGCCGACCGTGAGCTTAGCTCGCACCTGAATATGGAACAGGTGATGACGCTGACGATGGACTGGGCGCTGCGGCGGACGGGCGCGGATACGGGGCTGCTGGCGCTGATGACCTCCGACCGGCGCGGGCTGATCCCGTTTACGACAATGGGCTACCTCGAACCGGATGTGCTCACCAGCACGGAGCAGCACCCCTGGCCGTTGGAGCGCGGCATGATGGGTCGTGCTGCAAGCACCGGGGAGATCCTGCTCGCCGACGACATGGCGCCGGATGACGAGGACGCGCTCATGCCGGGCGCCAAGTCGCAGATCTGCGTGCCGCTCTCCATGCGTGGCGAGATTCTGGGCGTGTTGTCGCTGATGTCCAGCGAGGCGGGGGTCTTCGGGGAGGCCAATGTCAGCTTCCTGGAACGACTGGCGCGGCGGGCAGCCGTCGCGCTGGACAACGCGCGGTTGTTCCGGCAGTCCGAGCAACTGGCGGACGATATGTCGATCCTGTACTCGGCCAGCCGCGCGATCACGGCTACGTTGGAGCGCGACGAGGTGTTGCAGCGCATCGCGCAATCGCTGGCGGTGGCGCTCGAGTCCTCCAGCGCCGTGATCCTCAACTATCGCCGCGACCAGCCCGAGGCGGAGGTGCTGGCCTCGTACCGGGTTGGCACGGTGCGCGACACGCGTGAGATCCTGCCGGAAGTCAAAAGCGTCGTGTCGCTGGAAGACTTCCCCACAGCCGGGGCAGCGATCGCGCATCACCGCACCGTCACGCTGCGCGCCGCCGACCCGACCCTGCCGGAGCGCGAGCGCAACAGCCTGGAACAGGCGGGCATCCAGGCGGCGATCTGGATACCGCTCGTGGCGCAGGAGGAGCTGATCGGCGTCGCGATCGTGAACGAGGGACGGCACGATCGCACGTTCACCGCGAACGAGGTCGCCCGGGCGGAGGCATTGGCGAGCCAGGCGTCCGTCGCGCTGCGACAGTCCATGCTCTACTACGACCTGCTGCAACTCGAGCGCATCAAGTCCGAGATGATCCGGATGGCGTCGCACGACCTGCGCAACCCGCTGAACAACATCCTCGGCTACCTGGACCTGATCACGATGCTCGTCGAGCAGGAAAACATGGCGCCTGAACTGGGGGAATACCTCGCCAGTTTGCGACGCAGCGCGCACACCATGCAGTCCCTGATCGACGACCTGCTGACGTTGGAGCGCGTCGAGAGCGAGCGTGAGAGCGATTGGACGGTGTTCGACCTGAGCGGGCTGGTGCTGGAGGTAGTAGAAGCGGAGTATTCCGGCGCGCAACTCAAACAGCAGACGCTCACGTACGACCGGCCGCCCGACACCCCGCCGATCTACGGCAGCGTGACCCAGCTCCGTCAGGCGATCAGCAACCTAGTCGGGAACGCGATCAAGTACACGCCGGAGGGAGGGCGGATCGAGGTGCGCGTCAGCGCCGAAGCGGACCGCGTCCACCTCAGCGTCGTGGACAACGGCTACGGCATCGATCCGAACCGGCAGGCCCGCCTCTTCGAGCGATTCTACCGCGCGCGTCAGCCGGGCACAGAGTCGATCCCCGGCACGGGGCTGGGCTTAAGCCTGGTGAAGACGGTGGTCGAGCGCCACGGCGGGCTGGTGTGGTTTGAGAGCCAGCCGTGCGTGGGCAGCACCTTCGGTTTCTGGCTGCCGGTTGCGGAGGGAAGGGCGGCCCCGAAAGCCGGTTGAGCGTGCCCCCGTACGCGGACACACTTCGAACTGCCCGATGTATGCTTCGATGAGCAGCGGGTCACTCGCCCCTCTCGACGACCGCGCCCCCCATACAGGGGCGGGCGATGTGCGTGGTGCAGGGGATATCCAGCGCGATGTAAACGGCGTCGAAGGCGACGGCGACCCGTTCCGCGATCTCCGGGTGGTTGCACAGGGCGAAGATGGTCGGACCGGCGCCGCTGATGCCGGTCGCCAGCGCGCCAGCGGTATGCGCGGCAAGTTGCGCCTGTGCCAAGCCGGGGATGAGCGCAGTCCGGGCGGGGGACACCACCGTGTCTTGTTCGACGATGCTCGCCAGCAGCGCCAGGTCATTGCTGTGCAGCGCGTGGATAAACGCAGCGACGAGCGCCGTTTGTGTCACCATCGTGCGCAGCGAGACGTGCGAAGGCAGCACGGCGCGTGCCTCAGCCGTGGGCACGGCGACGTCAGGCGTCGCAAGCGTGATGTACAGGTCCTCCGGGACCGGCAGCGCATGGACGTGCGGCGGGTCCACGCTCACCACCAGAACAATGCCGCCCAGCAGGGCCGGTGCGACATTATCCGCGTGGCGCCCGCTCACAGCGGCCTCTGCCTCGACGCAGGCGGGGAGCAGCTCCGCGCGGGAGAAGATCGGAAGA
>CAZGLU010000171.1:0-1555 GCA_964526095.1 uncultured Anaerolineaceae bacterium
CCCACCCCCCCCTCTCCTACACTCTTTCCCTACACGACGCTCTTCCGATCTCGCGCCCGGTCCAGCACGGCGTCCGCCCGCCCGGAGTCGAGGCATGCCTCGAAGGCCGCCGCGTCCAGGCCCATGTTCTCCACGCCGAGCGCGATCCGCCGCTCCGCGAAAGTCTGCGTCAGGAAGGACGCCTGCCACGCGAACAGGACGTCATGCATCGGCCAGAACGCGCCCTGCTCCCCGGCACACAGCGCCGCCTCAGCCGCCCGGTCCGCACCCGGTCCGATGTGCGCGACCGGGATGAAGACGAACCGCGCCTCTCCCGCCGCGATCGCATCCGCCAGCCCGTCGAAATGGTCCTCGCTGAAGTCGCGGCAGTGCGGGCAGGCGAAGCTGGAGAACACCTCCACCACCATCGGCGCATCCGCCGGGCCCAACGTCGGGAATCCGTCATCCGTGCTGCCCTGCTCAAACGCCGCGTAACGCGCCCCGGCGTCCGCCGGGATGGGCGCCTCCAACGGCCGCAGCAGGTAATACGCGGCCCCCGCGATCCCCAGCGCCGCGACCAGCGCCAGCGCAAGCAGCCAGATCGGGACGCGCCGGACGTTCCCGCCAATGCGTGGCCGCTCACCGAGCAGACGATCGATCTCGTCAGACATGCGGCTCAGTCTTCCACCACGGGCGAGCCGTCGCGCTCCCGGCGCCACGCACGCGCCACGTCCAACAGCTCCGGCAGCTCGCGCACCGTCGCGTCCGGTGTGACCTCGATCCCCTCCGGCAGCCAGGGGTCCGGCTGCTCGATCCACACGCCGCGCAGCCCGGCCTGCTGCGCGCCCCACACGTCGAAGTAGAGGCTGTCGCCCACGTAGGCCGCCTGCTCCGGCTCCAGGCCCATGGCATCGAGCGCCAACTGGAACACCTCCGGGTTGGGCTTCCACGCCTCGACGTCCGCCGAGAAGATCAACTGCTCGAAGTACGGCGTCAGGCCGTAGCGGTCGAGGTCCGCCAGGTGCGTGTTGCCCGGCCAGAACGTGTTCGAGATCAGCGCCAGCCGGAAGCCCGCCTCATGCAGCGCGTGGATCGTCTCCACCGCCCCATCGATGGGCCGCACGTGCGGCTGGAGCGCGCCCATATAGGCTGCGGACAGGTCCTGGTACACGTCGGTCGGCAGGTCCGTGACACCCCACCGCCCCGCGATCAGGCCCAGCACGTTGCTGAGCTTCAGCGACTTCACATCGGCCTGGCTGATGCCCGCCCACGTCTCCTGCGTGGTCTGCCAGGCGGCCTCCAATGCCTCCGTTTCGGGCGGCAGGGTGTATTCCAGGCGGCGCAGGTACTCGTACACCGCCCGGTTCGCCAGCTTCTCCGCGTCCTCCCACGTCTGGCCTGCTGGCGTAAAGTGCAGCAGCGTGCCCCCCATGTCGAAGATCATGCCCTGAAAAGACATTCCGTGTGCTTCCTCCCCCTAACTGAGCATGTACCGTGCGATCAGGTGCGCGGTGTGGATCAGGCCTTCGGTATGCGTGCGCTCGTACGCGTGGGAGGCATCCACGCCCGGCCCGAT
>CAZGLU010000171.1:1565-7544 GCA_964526095.1 uncultured Anaerolineaceae bacterium
GCGCGACCTGCGCCGCGCCCCCGGCCCGCCAATACGCCTCGCCGTCCGAGCCATAGAACGGGTACACGTCCAGCTTATAGGGGATGTTCGCCGCATCCGCCAGGGCGCGCAGCTTGCGCGTCAGGCCCGCGTGGTACGGCCCGCCCGTATCCTTGACACAGATCCCTACGCTGAACTCGTCCGAGGACTGGTCCTCGCCCACCACCGCCATATCCACGGCCACCAACTCGTCCAGGGCCGGTGGAAAGCCCGACGCCGCGCCGTGCCCGACCTCCTCATGTGACGCCAGCACCACCACGACCGTCCGCGTGGGGCGCAGGCCCGCCGCGTGCAGCGCGCGGAACGCGCCGTAGATCGCCGCGACGCCCGCCTTATCGTCCAGGTGCCGCGAGCGGATGAAGCCCGCCGCGCCCACCTCCACGCGCGGATCGAGCGCGACGAAGTCGCCTACCTCGATGCCCAGGGCGTGCACCTCGTCGGCGCTGCACACGCGCTCGTCGAGGCGCACCTCCATCGTATGCTCGTTGCGCGGCGCGTCGAACGCGTCCTTGCCGTAGGCGTGCGTGCTGGCCTTGACCGGCACGACCGTGCCCCGGTAGCGCCGGCCGTCGAAGGTATGGACGGTGACGCCCTCACTCTCGACCGCGTTCCACATATAGCGACCGATCATGCTCAGCTTGAGCCGACCGTTGGGCTTGATCGCCCTGACCATCAGCCCCAACGTATCGACGTGTGCCGTCAGGCCGCGCGGGGCGCCCTCATGCGCCCCCGGCCAGGTCAGGATCAACGCGCCCTTGGCGTCCGGCTCGACGCGCAGGTCGTCGATCCCCAACCGCCGGAACGCGTCCTCCACGTACGCAATGGCCTCCTCCGTGCAGCCCGTCGGGCTGGGTGTGTTCAGCAGCCCGACGAGAAAACCGAGCAGGTTCTCGGTATCGAATTGTAGAGTCGTCATGTTATCTCACTGGATTCCGTGAAGCAGGAAAGCAAACGTTTCGAGTGCCAGGAGTATAACGCGTGCGGCACGCCTGCACGAACGCCGCACAGCCGTTACGGGCCGCGAGGGTGCGCCTCAGCCCTCGACCGTCACCCGCGCCAGCACGACGTGATCGCCCAGCACCGCGCCGTCCGCGTCAGTCACCGTCAGGCGGTCGGCGGGCGCCTGCCACCAGTACAGCGCCAGCCATACCTCGTACTCGCCCGGCGCGCCCTCCGGCACCTGGATCGCCCGGTTGTCACGGTACAGGCCGCCCGGCTGCCAGGTCGACGTCGGGCTGAACCATTGGTCCGGGTACGAGTCGTGCTGCGCGATCACGGTCGGCCCGCGCGGATCGACCAGCAGCGCCGCCACGCTATAATCGCGCTCGACGGGCGTCCGCGCGCCCCACAGCAGCGAGATCGGCACCGCCCCGCCGGGCCGCGCCACGAGGCCGCCGGGCAGGTCGTAGCCGCGCAGCGCGATCTCGTCCCCGAACCGCCAGTCAACCGTCTGCGTCGGCCATGCGCGCGCTGTGATGGGCGGCGCCCCGACCGTGCTGAACGCCACCGCCCGCGCCGTGTCGGTCGCCGTGACCTCGGCCAGCGGGAAATAGTGCTGCGCCAAGTAATGCTCGACCGGGCGCGTGGACCACGGGATGAACGGGCTGGTCTCCAGCACCAGCCAGATGCGATCGTAGTGGGCCGCGAAATAGCTCAGCGAGAGCGTGGTCGAGGGCAGCACGCCCGCCGCGTCATACGCCGACTCGACCGGGGCGGGGGCCACGTCGCTCGACCGCTCGCCCGGCGACAGCGGCAGCGTGTAGACGGGCACATCCCCGACGCGGTAGTAGTTCATGAAGAACTCGGCGTAGGCGTCCGTGTTCAGCAGCACCACGTCCCCTCTGCGGAGCAGCGGCTCCAGGCGGGCCAGCAGGTCGCGCGTCGGGGCGAAGTCGCCATAATAGCGCGGGTCCAGCCGCACGACGTACAGCCCGGCGCCGAGCGTGAAGGCCAGCGCCCCGCCAAGCGCGGCCATCGTCAGGGCCAGCGGACGCCACCCCCGCACGTCGAAACGCAGCCAGACCAGCCCGGCGATCACGCCCAGCACGGCCAGCAGCCCGCTGAACAGCGGCAGGTACCACGCGTGCACGTTGGTGGCGTAGGCCCACGCCACGTCGAGCGTCCCCTCGCCCAGCAGGTCCAGGGACACGGCGATGGGCGACCACTTGACGCTCCACAACTGCTCGCGCCAGTTGATCACGGGCGGGTCCTGCGCGTTCAGCAGTGCGTAGTAATCCGCCAGCGGCACCAGCGCCGCGAGGACCTGGATCGCCACGCTGACCCCGAAGACGAGCAGCGCCGCCAGCCGCGCCCACCACGCCGCGCCGCGCGCCAGCAGCGATTCCACGACGGGCAGCAGCCACAGCGCCAGGAACGGCGTGACCGGCACGAGGTAGCGGGCACCCCACCCGATGCCGCCGTTCCAATTTTGTCCGCGCACGAGCGCGTAGCCGACCACGAACACGGCCAACACGACCAGCGGGGCGAGGATCTGCCGCACGCGCCGCTCGCGTGCCAGCCGCGGCCAGCCGAAGAAGCCGAGCAGCAGGACCGGCGAGAAGACCCACACGCTGTAGCTCGGCGCGAACAGGTAGCCCTGGATGCCGGTCGCCGCCACGTTGAGGTTCTGCCGCGCCTGCCGCAAGCGGTGCGTGATGTCGTAACGCTGGCTGAGGCCGAACAGCGTATCGGCGTTGAGCAGCACCCACGCCAGCACTGCCAGCAGGATCACGCCCGCCCCCAGCACCGCCAGCGTGCGGCGCGTGAACCGGATGCGCCCCAAGCGTGTGGGCAGCGCCTCCAGCAGCAGCGCCGGTAGCACGAACAGCGCGGCCTCCTTCGACAGCAGCGCCCCGGTCAGGGCCAGCCCCAGCCCCAGGAACGCGCCGAACGGGCGGCGGCCCGCCTCGAACCCCCGCCGCAGCACCACGACGAAGACCGCGCTCCACAGCGCCAGCAGCGCGAACAACGGCTCGCGGAAGAAGGTCAGGCTGTACGGCCACGCGATCGTGCCCAGGCCGAACGCCAGCGCCGCCACCACCGCGACGCGCGCGCGGTAGCCCAACGCCAGCCCGTAGGCGTAGACCCCCGCCGCGGTCAGCGCCGTGATGAAGTTGTTGAACAGCCATACGGCGTGCGCCAGCCCGATCTCCGGGACCCACCCCGCCACGCGCAGCAGCGCGGCGGCCAGCACGGGCTGCAACGGTTCGGTCTCGGTCGAAGGCGGCGGGAGGTCGCTCAGCGCGTACGGCTGGACCGCGTCGTACTCGTAGCTCAGGCGGAAGTTGCCGCGCCGCGCGAAGCTCTCGGCGGCATCGAACAGGAACCACTCGTCCCGGCTGATCGCGTAGCCGTCATACGTGAAGAAGTAGACCGCGATCAGCACGACGACGAGGCACAGCCCCACCGCCCAGCGCCGCCACGGGTTTGAGCGCGGCGCCGCGATCATCGGTCGAACCTGCCGTGTTTGGCCACCAGCAGCCCCCGGTACAGCGCCGCGAGGTCCCCGGCCAGCCGCTCCACCCCGTACTGGTCCAGGATCGCCGCCTGGACCACCGTGCGCCCGGCCCCGTCCTCGTCCAGCGCCGCGCGCACCGCGTCCGCCAGCGCCGTGGCGTCATCCGGCGGCACAAGCCGCCCATACTCCCCGTGGTGCAGCAGGTCGGGCAGCCCGCCGACCGCCGTCGCCACGACCGGCACGCCCGACGCCAGCGCCTCGATCACCGAGACGGGCGTGCCCTCGTTGCGGGACGAGATCACCACCACGTCCATATCACTGTAGGCCGCGCGCAGGTCGCGCTGCCAGCCGGTGAACGTCACACAGCCAGCCAGCCCCAGCGCGTCCGCCAGCGCCTCCAGCTCCGCGCGGCGCTCCCCGTCCCCGATCACAGCGAAGCGCACGCCGGGCACCTGCTCGCGCAGCCGCACGGCCATCGCCAGGAACAGTTCGTGCTGCTTGATCGGCACCAGCCGCCCGACGATACCGACCAGCGGCGCGTCCGCCGGGATCCCGAACGCCGCGCGGAAGCGCCCCTCATGGCGCGGCGTCGCGGCGAAGGGGGCCAGGTCCAGGCCGAGCGGCACGATGGTGAACTTCCCGGCGGGCGCAATGTGGTAGACGTTCACCAGTTCGTCCTTCAGGCCGGGGCTGATCGTAATCAGCTTGTCCGTGATGCGCGCCGCCCACCGCTCCAGCCCCAGGAACAACTGTGTCTTGCGCGGGCCGAAGTACCCCTGGAAGACGTGGCCGTGAAAGGTGTGCACCCGCACCGGCACCCGCGCCAGCCACGCCGCCAGCCGCCCGACGAAGCCCGCCTTGGCCGTGTGGGTATGCACCACGTCCGGCCTCAGGCGGCGCATCAACTGCCACAGCTTGACCAGCGTCACGAGGTCGCGCAGCGGCGACAACTCGCGCCCCAACTCGGCCACCACCACCGGCTCGACGCCCTGCGCCGCCGCAAGGTAGCCCATGTCGCCCTCCTGTGCGCCGACGGTCCCGCACACGAGCGTGCTCTCGAACTCCGGCGGGCGCAGCCGTGCCGTCAGCAGGATCACGTGGATGGCCGGGCCGCCGATGTTCAGCCGGGCGATGATCCGCATCACGCGGATCGGGCGGTCAGGGGTGTTGCTATCGTTCATGGGGCCTGCGGCTCCGGCGGGTCGATGAACAGGCGGTGCCACCACTCGAACGTCAGCAGCAGCCAGATCAACTGGCCGTGGTTGCGCCGGCCTTGCACATGCGCGTCGAGCAGGTCGCGCACCGCGCCCGGACGGAAATACCCGCGCGCCAGCGTCGCCGGGTCGAGCAGGACCTCGCGGGCGTAGTCGCGCAGGTCGGTCCGGAACCAACGCCCCACCGGCACGCCGAAGCCGTGCTTGGGCCGCTCGATGATGTCGTCCGGCAGCAGGCCGCGCGCCGCCTCTTTCAGGATGTGCTTCGTCGTGCGCCCGCGCAGCTTCAGGTTGACCGGGATCCCCGCCGCGAACTCGACCAGCTCATGGTCGAGGAACGGCGCGCGCGCCTCCAACGAGGCGGCCATGCTCGCCCGGTCGGCCTTGATCAGCAGGTCGTCGGGCAGGTAGGTCGTCAGGTTCACGTCGAGCAGTTGCGCCGTGAAGTCGCGCCGGTCCGCCGGGTCGAACCGCGCCGCGAAGTGCGCGCCCGGCGCCGGGCCGTCCGGCGCGGCCAGCAGGTCGGCCAGTTGGGCATCATCGAACAGGCGCACCCAGTCGAAGTACGCCTCGGCGCGGGGCAGCGCCGCCCCGTTGACGAAGCGCCGCGCCCGCTGCACCGGCCCCCGGTACGACGTCGCCTCCGGCAGCGCGCCGACTGCGGCACGGATCCCCGCACGCACGGCGCCGGGCAGCCGCCGGTAGCGGTCCGCCAGCCGCGCCGCGTAGAAGCGCTCGTAGCCCGCGAACAGCTCGTCGCCGCCGTCGCCGGTCAGCGCCACGGTCACGTGCTCGCGCGTGTGCTGGCTGACGAGGTACGTCGGAATGGCGGACGAGTCCGCGAACGGCTGGTCGTGATGCCACACCAGGAACGGCAGCAGGCGGATCGCGTCCGGCTCCACGCGGAACTCATGGTGCTCCGTGCCGAGCAGATCCGCCACGCGCCGCGCGTACGCGGTCTCGTCAAATGACGCCTCGCCCTCAAAGCCGATCGCGAAGGTTTTGACGCGCTCCGTCATGTGCTGCGCCATCAGCGCCACGACTAGGCTGCTGTCCAGCCCGCCGCTGAGGAACGCGCCCAGCGGCACGTCGCTCACCAGCCGGAGCCGCACCGCCTCGTCCAGCTTCGACCGCAGCGCCTCCAGATAGTCCTCCGCACGCGCGGCAGGGTCCGCGTCGGCGGCGGGCGGCGGCGACCAGTACGCGACCTCGCGCACGTCGCTCCCCCGCGCGACGAGCATGTGCCCCGGCCGCAGCATGTGGATGCCC
>CAZGLU010000172.1:0-2307 GCA_964526095.1 uncultured Anaerolineaceae bacterium
CTTGCCAACGTGCAGAAGCTCCTGGCCAAGCGCGATGTGACACTGCTCGCCGTCCTGTCCGACAGCGACCGGACCAGCATCGCCGCGCAGAAGCTCGGCGTCAAGACGGACCTGACGGCGTTGGAGCTGCAAGGCAATGGGGCGGACGCGCTGCCCCTGCGGCCCCCGCCGATCGACCCGGAGGAGCGCGGCACCCAGGGCGTGCTGGTCAAGCGAACGCTGCGCAACGGGCGGACGGTTCACAGTGATGGGCATGTGGTGGTGCTGGGCGATGTGAACGCCGGCGCGGTGATCACGGCAGGCGGTGATGTGGTGGTGTGGGGGCGGCTGCGGGGCACGGTTCACGCCGGGGTCTATGGCGATGAGTCGGCGGTGGTGTGCGCGCTCGACCTGGCGCCGACGCAGCTTCGTATCGCCGGGTATATTACCATCTCGCCGGACGAGCGGCGCCGCAAGCCGCGTCCAGAGAAGGCGCTGGTACGCAACAACCGGATCGAGGCGGAGGCGTGGTAGCCCACCCCGGCGGGGCGAGTGTGGGCGGGGAAGCGGCGCCCTCGACCGCCCAGGTCGCGAGCGCAAGGAAAGGCAACTGGATGAGCGCGCGTGTCATTACGGTAACCTCCGGTAAGGGAGGGGTGGGCAAGACCACCGCGACGGCGAACCTGTCTGTGGCGCTGGCTGGCCTGAACAAGCGGGTGGTCTGCATCGATGCCGACATCGGGTTGCGCAACCTCGATGTGGTGATGGGCCTTGAGAACCGGATCGTGTACGACCTGGTGGATGTGGTCGAGGGGCGCTGCAAGCTGCGGCAGGCGATGGTCAAGGACAAGCGCATGCCGGACCTCTATTTGCTCCCGGCGGCGCAGACCCGCGACAAGACCGCCATCAGCCCGGAGGATATGGTCGCGCTGACCAACGAGCTGCGTCAGGACTACGACTTCATCCTGATCGACAGCCCGGCGGGCATCGAGTGGGGCTTTCGTAATGCGCTGTCTCCCGCCGACGAAGTGGTGATCATCACCAACCCGGAGGTGTCGGCGGTGCGTGACGCAGACCGGATCATCGGCCTGATCGAGGCGGAGGAACGGCGCGTCCCGACGAGCCTGATCCTGAACCGCATCAAGGCTGACATGATCAAGCGCGGCGACATGCTCTCCATCAACGACGTGTTACAGATCCTTTCCGTACGGCTGCTGGGCGTGATCCCGGAGGACGAGCAGATCCTGATCGCGTCCAACCGGGGTTCACCGCTGACGTTGAACAGCCAGAACAGCCCGGCGGCGATGGCGTTCCGCAACATCGCGCGCCGGATCACCGGGGAACGGGTCCCGCTGCTGGAGCTGGAGCCGAGGCGGGGGGTGCTGCGCCGGTTGGCGAAGAGGTTTGGTGCATCCGGGTCCGGATGATTGAGAGGACGATCATGGCTTCCTTCTTCGACCGGCTCTTTGGAAGGCAAGACGAAACCAGCGCCGACCTCGCACGCGAGCGGCTCAAGCTGGTGCTGGTCACGGACCGCAGCGACATCACGCCGGACCAGTTGCGGCGCATGCAGGGGGAGATCATCGACGTCATCAAGCGTTACCTGAACGTCACCGAGGGCGAGGTGCATATCAAGCTGGAGCAGCGCGAGCGCCGGAATTACCTCGTGGCGAACATCCCCCTGATCCGCAACACCCCGGCGACCCTGACGCCTGATTACGTCCCGGCGGGCATGGAGCAGGCCGTCACGCCCGCCCCGGAGGCGCAGCCCGAGGACGCGGTCGAGGTGGAGCCGCCGCCGGAGCCGCCGCAGGCCGCGCAAGCGCCCGCCGCTGAGGAGGCGTCACCGCCCGCCGAGGAGGACAAACCGCCCGCCAAGCCACCGGCCAAACGGCGGCGCAGCAGCACCAGCAGCCGGCGCTCGACCGCCGCCTCGGAGAAGCCGTCCGAAGGCTGATCGCCCGGCACCCCACAGCTTCCCCGGTCATCCCGGCGCGGCACAGCCGCCCGGTGGCCCCTTCCTGTTTCCTGCCCTCACGCTTTCTCACCTGGTCCCGAAACGCCCTCCGATCCCGCCTGCCGGTTGCCAGCGCCGGGCCGGACGCTATAATCGGCCCCGTGTAACCTCATGTACTGGTATGTTTGTGGGCGAGTGGGAACGACGATGCAGCGGGCACAGAGCAAGCCGACCATCTGGCGAGACTTCGATTACATCCTCCTGATCACGACGCTGCTGCTGATCATCATCGGCATCCTGATGATCCGCAGCGCCACCCTGGGTGCGGTGGACACCGACCTGATCAACCGTGTGCCGAGCCAGATCCGGTT
>CAZGLU010000172.1:2317-7518 GCA_964526095.1 uncultured Anaerolineaceae bacterium
ATCCGGTTCACGCTGATCGGCCTGGGCGTGGTGTTTGCCGTCGCGGCGCTGGACTACCGTCTGCTCGGCAGCCTGCACGTCTTCATCTACGGCTTCATCCTGTTCATCCTCGGCCTGGTGGCGGGCCTGGGCGCGGTCGGCGCGGCAGGCGCGCAGAGCTGGCTGAACGTCGGCTTGCAGGTGCAGCCGTCGGAGTTGGGCAAGATCCTGCTGGTCATCACCCTCGGCCAGTTCCTGGCGGACCGCTACATGGAGATGGGCCGCCTGCGGACGGTGGCGCTCTCGCTGGGGCACGTGATGGTCCCCGCCCTGATGATCTTCGTCCAGCCGGACCTCGGCACCACGACCGTGATCATGTTCGTGTGGTTCGTGATGGTGTGGGCCGCCGGCCTGACGTTCAAACACCTGAGCCTGCTCGTGCTCCTGGGCCTCCTGGCGATGCCTGTGCTCTGGCTCCAGATGGAGCCGTACCAGCGTCAGCGCATCACGACCTTCATCGCCAGTGGCGAGACGTGTTACGACGACCCGGAACTGATGCGCAGCGGCAACTGCACCTTCGTGGACGAGGACGGCAACGGCGTCCCGGACATCAAGGACGCGCGTTACAACATCGACCAGGCGCTGATCAGCATCGGGTCGGGCGGCCTCATGGGCAAGGGCTACGGCAACGGCTCGCAGACACAGGGCCGCTTCCTGCGCGTGCGGCACACCGACTTCATCTACAGCGTGATCGCCGAGGAGATGGGCTTCGTCGGCGCGGTGACCGTGATCGGGCTGATGGGCATCGTGATCTGGCGCTGCGTGCGCGTGGCGCGGCTGGCCGCCGATCCGCTCGGCAGCCTGATCGCCTACGGGGTGGCGGGCATGATCTTCTTTCAGACGATGGTTTCCATCGGCATGAACCTCAGCATCCTGCCTGTGACCGGCCTCACGCTGCCCTTCGTCAGTTCGGGCGGCTCGTCGCTGATCACGATGATGATCGGCATCGGGCTGGTGGAAAGCGTCGTCATGCGCCGCCGCCTGCACGAGTTCACGTAGGCCCGGCGCGTTCGGAGGGGAGGGGCGCCATGCCCGGTCGCGCGCGGGCGGTAGAAAGCGGTCACGATATTGAGATGGCGGTCGCCGCCCTGGCCGAATCTCTGGGGCTGGAGGCGCGGCGGCAGGTCCGCGTTGGGCGGCGCATCTGGGGCGCCGTGCGTGTGATCGACGTGGTGCTGCGTCACCCCGACACGCGCGAAACGCTCGGCATCGAGTGCAAGTACCAGGGCAGCACCGGCTCGGCGGAGGAGAAGATCCCCTCGACCGTGCTGGACATCGCCGCGTGGCCCATCGCCGGGATCATCGTCTTCGCCGGGGAGGGCTTTTCGGCCAACATGCGCTCGTACCTGTACTCGACCGGCAAGGCGGTGGACCTGGAGGACCTGGAAATGTGGCTGCGCCTGTTCTTCGGGCTGGACCTCGCCTGAGCGCGGCCCTCGGCTCGCGGTAGCTGCTGCGCTACACCTCGTAGTTCACCACCACGACCTCGGTGATCTCCCCGCGCTTGCCGCCTTTCGAGTTGATCGCGCGGCGGGCCGTGACGGTATGCACGTAAAAGTCCGCGTAGAGTTCCCGCACGAACGGCGTGTCCGAGTTGCTCAGCATCACGCGGCAGCCTTGCTGGTGCAGCTTGGCGAACGTCGCCGCCAGCCGCCGCTGGTCGTCCGCGCTGAACGAGTCGGCTGAGTAGCCGGTGAAGTTGGCCGTGTCGCTGAGTGGGTAGTAGGGCGGGTCGAAGTAGACGAAGTCGCCCGCCTGCGCACGCTCGGTCACCTCCTCGAACGGGCGCGTGTCCACGTCCACGCCTTGCAGCGCCTCGGAGGCGGCCCGCAGCCGCGCCTCGTTCAGGATGTCCGGGTTGCGGTAGCGCCCCATCGGCACGTTGAACTGCCCCTTGCTGTTGACGCGCCACAGTCCGTTGTAGCAGGTCTTGTTCAGGTAGATCATGCGCGCCGCCCGCTCGACGTTCGTGGCGCTCGCCCAGGCGGGGTCGCGGTCCAAGTTGCGCACGGCGTAGTAATGCGTGTGGGCGTCCTCGTCGTGGCGGGCCTTGTGCTCCCGCAGCGCCGCGATCAGGTCGTCCACGCAGTCGCGCACGACCGTGAAGCAGTTGACCAGCTCCGGGTTCACGTCCGAGAGGTGGTAGGTGTCGAACAGCCCGCGCTTGCGCAGCTCGAAGAACACCGCGCCGCTGCCCACGAACGGCTCGAAGTACGTGCCGCCCCGTTTGCGGGGAAAGAAGCGGTCATACTGCGCGAGTAGCTGGCCCTTGCCGCCCGCCCACTTCAGGAACGGCTGCGCGTCGGCCAGGGTGATGCGGGTCGGGTCGGTCATACGCCCTCGGTAGCAAGCACAAGCAGCGATTAGCAGTTAGCAGTTAGCGACTGGCAGGGATCGGATCTAGCCCGTTCCCCCTCTCCAACTTGATTGGAGAGGGGGTTAGGGGGTGAGGTCTGCTTTCCCTCGCTCAGCCCAGCTTCTGCTGGATCTTCGCCCAGGTGTCGCGCAGGGCGACGGTGCGGTTAAAGACCGGGTGCTCGTCCGTCGAGTCCGGATCGACGCAGAAGTAGCCCTGGCGCTCGAACTGGAAGCGGCTGCCCGGCGGCATACCGCGCAGGCTCGGCTCCAGCTTGCAGCCCGTCAGCACCGTCAGCGAGTTCGGGTTCAGGTTCGCCGTGAAGTCCTGGCCTTCGGGCACGTCCTCCGGGTCCGGTTTGACGAACAGGTGGTCGTAGAGCCGCACCTCCGCGTCAATGGCGTGTGCCGCCGAGACCCAGTGCAGCGTGGCCTTGACCTTGCGCCCATCCGGCGCGTCGCCGCCGCGCGTGGCCGGGTCGTAGGTGCAGCGCAGCTCCACGATCTCGCCGTTGTCGTCCTTGACCACGCCCGTGCAGGTGATGAAGTATGCGTAGCGCAGGCGCACCTCGCGGCCAGGGGCCAGCCGGAAGAACTTCTTCGGCGGGGCCTCCATGAAGTCGTCGCGCTCGATGTACAGCACCTTGGAGAAGGGGACCTTGCGCGTCCCGGCGCTCTCGTCCTCCGGGTTGTTGATCGCGTCCATCTCCTCCACAAGGTCGTCCGGGTAGTTCTCGATCACGACACGCAGCGGGTTGAGCACGGCCATCGCGCGCGGCGCGTGGCGGTTCAGGTCGTCGCGCACGGCGTGTTCCAGCAGCGCGATGTCGATCGTGCTGTTGGCCTTGCTGACGCCCGCCGTCTCCACGAAGGCGTTGATCGCGGCGGGGGTGTAGCCGCGCCGCCGCATCCCGGAGATGGTCGGCATGCGCGGGTCGTCCCACCCGCTGACGTGCCCCTCCTGCACCAGCCGCAGCAGCTTGCGCTTGCTCATGATGGTGTAGGTCAGGTTGAGGCGCGCGAACTCGATCTGGCGCGGGTGGAAGATGCCGAGCTGCTCCACGAACCAGTTGTACAGCGGGCGGTGGTCCTCGAACTCCAGCGAGCACAGCGAGTGCGTGATGCCCTCGATTGAGTCCGACTGGCCGTGCGCCCAGTCATACATCGGGTAGATGCACCACTTGTTGCCCGTGCGCGGGTGCTCGGCGTGCAGGATGCGGTACATCACCGGGTCGCGCAGGTTCAGGTTGGGCGACGCCATGTCGATCTTGGCGCGCAGCACGCGCGCGCCGTCCGGGAACTCGCCCTTCCTCATGCGCTCAAACAGGTCCAGGTTCTCCTCGACGGAGCGGTTCCGGTAGGGGCTTTCACGGCCCGGCTCGGTCAGCGTGCCCCGGTACTCGCGGATCTCCTCGGCGCTGAGGTCGTCCACGTACGCCTTGCCGTCGCGGATCAACTGCACCGCCCACTCGTAAAGCTGGTCGAAGTAGTCCGACGCGAAGAACAGGCGATCCTCCCAGTCGGCGCCCAGCCAGCGCACGTCCTCGATGATCGCGTCCATGTATTCCTGCTCTTCCTTGGTGGGGTTGGTGTCGTCGAAGCGCAGGTTGAACTTGCCGCCATAGTCGCGCGCGATGGAGTAGTTGATGTGGATCGCCTTCGCGTGGCCGATGTGCAGGTAGCCGTTTGGTTCCGGGGGGAAGCGGGTATGCACGCGGTCATAGCGCCCCTCGGCCAGGTCCGCGTCGATGATCTCGCGGATGAAATTCGACGGGGCTGCCCCCGTCGCCGTTGTGTCGGTGGTGCTCATGTCTTCGCCGCTCGCCATGCCGATTATCCTTCAGATGTGCGTGTGCCACTCGCCCTAGTTTACCCGATCCATGCCCGAAAGAGTAGGCGCAGACATCTCCTTCCGACGGCCTGCGACGGCTTGAGATTCCCGCCGTTCAAACCGCGCGGCCATCTGTTATAATCCCGGTGCCGTACCGCTGACCACCTACCACGAGCGAGGAGCGTGTTTCTGTGACTGACCGAGATCCATCCGTACGCGTGCGCTTTGCGCCCAGCCCCACCGGCCCGATGCATATCGGCGGGGTGCGGACCGCGCTGTTTAACTGGCTGTTCGCCCGGCACCACGGCGGGACGTTCATCCTGCGCATCGAGGACACGGACCAGAAGCGCTACGCCGCCGACTCGATCCGCCTGATCACCGAGGGGCTGCGCTGGCTCGGCATCGACTGGGACGAGGGGCCGGAGGTCGGCGGTGATTACGGCCCATACGTCCAGTCCGAACGGCTGGACCTGTACCGCCAGTGGGCCGATTGGCTGGTCGAGCACGACCTGGCCTACCGCTGCACCTGCACGCCCGAACGCCTCCAGGCCGTGCGCGAGCAGCAGCTCGCCGCCAAGCAGGACCCCGGCTACGACCGCCACTGCCGCTACCTCTCGCCGGAGGAGCGCGCCGCCAACGAGGCCGCCGGGCTGCCCTACGTCATACGCTTCAAGATGCCGGTCGAGGGCACGACGACGGTCCACGACCTGATCCGGGGCGACATCACGTTCGAGAACGCGCAATTACAGGACCTCGTGCTGCTCAAGTCGGACGGCTTCCCGACGTACCACCTCGCCAACGTGGTGGACGATCACTTCATGGGCATCACGCACATCATGCGCGCCGAGGAATGGATCTCGACCGCGCCGGTGCACAAGAACTTGTACGCCGCCTTCGGCTGGGAGATGCCGAAGATCGCGCACCTGCCGGTGATCCTCAACCCCAGCGGCAAGGGCAAGCTCTCCAAGCGCAGCGC
>CAZGLU010000173.1:0-7514 GCA_964526095.1 uncultured Anaerolineaceae bacterium
ATAATGAGCGGTGACTGGAGTTCAGACGTGTGCTCTTCCGATCTCGAGTAGATGTGCCCCTCCAGATGGTTCACGCCAACGAGCGGCAGGTCCCGGCCCAGGGCCAACCCCTTGGCGTAGTTCAGGCCGACGAGCAGCGACCCGGCCAGCCCCGGCCCGCGCGTCACCGCCACCGCGTCGATGGCGTCCAGCGTGACGCCCGCCTCGTCCAGCGCCTGCGTCACCACGTAGCCGATCGCCTCGATGTGCGCGCGGGAGGCCACCTCCGGGAACACGCCGCCATACTGCGCGTGCAGGTCGATCTGCGGTGACTGGAGTTCAGACGTGTGCTCTTCCGATCTGTCCTCCACGACCGCCGCGGCCGTCTCGTCACACGATGTCTCAATACCTAAGATCAGCGTCATCACACATTTACCCAACGTATCGGCCAACGCAGTGCGGTAGGGGCGGGCCTGATGCGGTTCAACAAATAAGCCGGTTAGCGGTGAAACCTCACCCCCCGGCCCCCTCTCCAATCAAGTTGGAGAGGGGGAGTACAAGCGCATCACGTAGGGGCGGGTTTCCAACCCGCCCGGAGCCTTCCTTGGTTTCGTTAGCCCTTCAACTCCACGACCAGATCGTAAGGCACCTGGGTCAGCACCTCCAACGCGCCCTGCTCGTTGAGGTGGACCGTGTCCTCGATCCGCACGCCGTAGCCGCGCTCCGGGTAGTACAGCCCCGGCTCGATGGTGAACACGTTGCCCGCCTGCAGGATGTACTGGTCCGAGTAGGTCGGAAACCAGGGCGCTTCATGGACGTTCAGCCCGAGGCCGTGCGCCAGCGTGTGGACGTAGCCCTCGGTCGTGCCCGGCGTGTTGAGCACGGTCGGGTGGCCGAGCGACTCGAAATATTCGCATACGAGGCGCTGGAGCTTGCTCGTCGGGTCGCCCAGGCGGCACGCCGCGACCACCCGCCGGTACGCCTCCATCACGGCGTCATACGCCGCGCGGACCTCGTCGGGCGCGTAGCCGATGCACCACGTCCGCGTCATGTCGTGGTAGTAGCCGCGCGGCTCGCGGGGGAACAGGTCGAACACGATCGAGCGGCCAAGCAGCAGCGGCTGGTCGTCTTCGCCCCGGCTGTGCGGCACGCCCGCGTCCCGTCCCTGCGCAAAGATCGTCGTGCCGTCCTCCTCCAGCCCGGCCTCGAACAGGCGCAGGCGCAGGAACCGCTTGACGTCCCCGATGGTCAGTGGCGACCCGTCCGCCTGGACGACCTGCTCGCCCGATGCGCGGTGCGACGCGATCCAGTCCCGCACGGCGATCGCGACCCGGCTGGTCCGCGCCCCGACGTCGCGCAGCCGTTCCAGCTCCACGGCGTCCTTCGTCTCGTAGGCCCGGTCGAACACAGTCTGACGCACCGTGTCCGTCACGATTTCGACGCGGTCCGCGAGGTGCTGGCTCAGCATGCGGACCGTGCTCAGCGTGGTGTTCACGTCCGCGACGCCGTAGATGCCGAGCTTGCCCCGGATGTCCAGCCGGTCGAAGATGCGGCGGTACCACGCCGCACGCCAGGCGTCCGACTGGTCGCCGTGCTCGCGCCGCAGCAGGCTCTGGTCGAAGTCCTCCACGCTGTAGACCTTCAACCCGCTCTTGGCCGCCTCGTCCACCTCCATGACGTTGGCGATCAGCACCGCCGGCTCGCCGCGCTTCTTGATCGCCAGCGCGCCCGTCACGGCGCCGTTGGCGAGATAGGCGCGGTACGGGTCGGGCGACTCATCCGGCAGGATCATCAGGGCGTCGATGCCGTGCTCTTCCATCAAACGGTCCAGGTCAGCTTTCATCTGTAGCTCCTCAGCAGGGGATGCGCGCGCCGGGTCGCGTCAGGATTCGTGGCCGCTGCGCTCGCGGATATGAAGAAACACCTCGATCAGGATCAGGCTGAACGCCAGGAAGAAGGCGATCAGCGGGTTCAGCACACGCGGGATCTGCAGCCAGGCGCAGGCCACCACGAACAGCCCGACCCAGATGCTCTGGCGCAGCAGCACGCCACCGGCGGGCGGCGTCTCGCCACGCGAGAAACGCATGTTCAGGAAGCGCACAAAGGGCAGCGCCGTGCCCGTCACCGCGACGTAGAGCAGCACAAAGAACAGCCAGCGTGGGAGCGAGGTCGGCAGCGTCGTCGTCACCAGGACCCAAATGCCAGCCCACCCCGCCACGATCATGATCACGGCGGCGGCCATCACACCTCGATGATCGGGGCTGGCGCTGCCGGGACCGGGGGTCGCGTCCATTTCGTTGCTCATGCGGGGGATTATAGCACCAGGGGGGAGAAGTGAAAGCGGCGAACACACGCCGCGCAACACACCACGCCCCGCCTGCGTAGAAACACACGCCCGATCTGAACAATCGCACTCGCGGCGGTGCTCGAAAGCTGCGAAACTCGGTATGGTATAATGCAGGGGTTCGATCTCTCCTGCCTGGACGACTTAAATCATGGCACTCTTAAGCGCGAATAACGTCGCCAAGTCCTTTGGCGCGCACGACATCTTCGCGGGTATCTCGCTCGACATCCCCCACGGCGCGAAAGTGGCGCTCGTCGGCCCGAACGGCGTGGGCAAGACGACCCTGCTTCACGTGCTGATCAAGGCCGACGAGCCGAGCGAGGGCACCGTCACGCACATGAAGGGGCTACGCATCGGCTACCTGCCGCAGCGCCCACAGTTGATCGCGGACCGGACGCTGTGGGAGGAGATGCTCACCGCCTTCCACGACCTGCGCGAGCGCGAGGCCCGGCTCCACGCGCTGGCCGACTCCATGAGCGAGGCCAGCGGCGACGAGCTGGACGCGATCATGGAACGCTACGGGCAGTTGGAGCAGCAGTTCGAGCAGGACGGCGGCTACCTCTACGAGACGCGCATCCGGCAGGTGTTGCAGGGCCTCGGCTTCGACGCGGACGATTACGACACGCCGCTGGCGCACCTCTCCGGCGGCCAACAGACCCGCGCGCTGCTGGCCCGCCTGCTGCTGGAGTCACCGGACCTGCTGGTGCTGGACGAGCCGACCAACCACCTCGACATCAGCGCCGTGGAGTGGCTTGAGAGCTTCCTGAAGACGTGGCCGGGCGCGCTGCTCGTCGTCAGCCACGACCGCTACTTCATGGACAGCGTCATCACCACCATCTGGGAGATGGAATGGGGCGCGGTCGAGGTGTACCGGGGCAACTACAGCCACTACCTGCGCCAGCGTGACGCGCGCCGCGAGCGCCTGTTGAAGGAGTACGAGGCGCAGCAGGAGTTCATCGCCAAAGAAGAGGACTACATCCGGCGCAACATCGCGGGGCAGAACACGGCCCAGGCCAAGGGCCGTCTGCGCCGCCTCGAACGGCTCAAGCGCGACGCCCTGATCATGCGCCCGCGCACCGATCAGCACATCCGGCTCAAGCTCAAGGCCGACCTGCGCAGCGGGGACAAGGTCCTGATGACGCATGACCTCGTGGTGGGCTACGAGCGCGATCAGCCGCTGGTGAGCGTGCCGGACATCACGCTTTACCGGGGCGAGATCGCGGCGGTCATCGGGCCGAATGGCGTGGGCAAGACGACCCTGCTCAAGACGCTGCTGCACGACCTGCCGCCCTTGCGCGGCACGGTGCGGCTGGGGGCGGCGGTCCAGCCCGGCTACTTCGCGCAGGCGCACGAAGGGCTGAACCCGGATAACACCGTGCTGGACGAACTGCTCACCGTCCGGTCGCTGCCGATCAGCGAGGCGCGTAACTATCTGGCGACCTTCTTGTTCCAGGGGGATGACGTCTTCCAGCCGGTGCGGAGCCTCAGCGGCGGCGAGCGCGGGCGGCTGGCGCTGGCGAAGCTCGCCCTGGACGGGGCGAACTTCCTGCTGCTGGACGAGCCGACGAACCACCTGGACATCCCCAGCCAGGAGATCTTGCAGTCGGTGCTGGCGGGCTACGACGGCACGATCCTGCTCGTCAGCCACGACCGCTACCTGATCGACGCGCTGGCGACGCAGATCTGGGACCTGCAACCGGACGGCATGACGGTGTTTGAGGGGAGCTATCGCGAGTACGTCGAGGCGCGCGAGGCCGCACGCCAGGCGGAGCGCGAGGATAAGGCGCCCGCGCCGCGGCCTGAGCCACGCCGCAAGAACGGCAAGACTGGCCTCTCTGAACATGAGCGGCAGCGGCGGCTGGCGGAGATCGAGGCGCACATCCACGCCCTCGAAACACGGTTGTCCTCGCTCGAAAACGAGGCCGGGCAGGCGAGTCAGGCGGGCGCGGTGGACCGCGTGCGCGAGCTGGGCGAGGCGTATGCCGCCACTCAGGACGAACTGGACGCGGCGCTCCGGACCTGGGAAGCCCTGCTCGACTGACCACCTCACGCGGCCGGCCCGTGAATGGAAGGAGATGGCGCCATGACCGAACATGCGTTGATCAGCATCACCGGTATCGTTGCGCTGGGCATCGGGGCGCAGTGGCTGGCGTGGCGGCTGGGCTTTCCGTCCATCCTGCTCCTGCTGCTGGCCGGGTTCGTCGCCGGTCCGGTGACGGGCCTTGTGAACCCCGACGAGCTGTTCGGCGAGACGCTGTTCCCCATCGTCTCGATCTCGGTCGGCATCATCCTGTTCGAGGGCGGCCTGACGCTCAAGCTGGACGAGCTGCGCGGTCGGCGGCGCGTGATCTTCCTGCTGATCAGCGCGGGGGCGCTGGTGACGTGGGCGCTGGCGACCGCCGCGGCCCACCTGATCGTCGGCGTGGACCTGCGCCTCTCGGTCCTGATCGGCGCGATCTTCATCGTCACCGGCCCCACGGTCGTCATCCCCCTGCTGCGCCAAGTCCGCCCGAGCGGGCAGGTCGCGGCGATCCTGAAGTGGGAAGGCATCCTGATCGACCCGGTCGGCGCGACGATCGCCGTGCTGGTCCTCGACAGCATGCTGCGGGTTGAGCAAGCCAACGCGTCGCCGTGGCCGGTGCTGACCGGCGTCACGATCACGTTGCTCACGGGCGCGGTCATCGGGCTGCTGGCGGGCCTGCTCCTGGTGCAGTTGTTCAAGCGGTACTGGGTGCCGGAATACCTGCAAAACCCGGTGTCGGTGATGCTGGTCGTGGCCGCGTTCACGCTGGCGAACGAACTACGGCCGGAGGCCGGGCTGCTCGCCACGACGACGATGGGCCTCTACCTCGCGAACCAGAACACGGTGTCCGTCCGGCACATCGCACAATTCAAGGAGGACCTGGGCGTTCTGCTGCTGTCGGGCCTGTTCGTCGTGCTCGCGGCCCGGCTGGAGATCGACACGCTGTCAAGCCTGGGGCTGCGCGGCCTGGGCTTCGTCGCGGCGCTGATCCTGGTCGTGCGTCCGCTGAGCGTCTTCGTCTCGACCGTCGGCTCAGCGCTGAGCTGGCAGGAGCGGGCCTTTATCGCGCTGCTCGCACCGCGCGGCATCGTCGCCGTGGCGGTGGCGTCCCTTTTCGCGCTGGAGCTGCACGAACAGGGCATCGAAGGGGCCGAGCAGATCGTCCCCCTGACGTTCTTCGTGGTGGTCGGCACCGTGCTGGTCTACGGGCTATCCGCGCGCCGCCTGACGCAGATCCTGGACCTCAGACAGCCGGACCCGACCGGCATCCTGATCGTCGGCGCGCACGATTGGGCGCAGGAGATCGCCCACGCGCTGAGGGGGGGCGGCTACGACGTCACGCTGGTGGACTCGAACTGGGACAAGGTGCGGTCGGCCAAGCTGGCCGGGCTGCCCGTGATCTACGCCAGCATCCTGTCGGAGGCGGCCATCGACGAGATCGACACGAGCCGGATGGGGCGGCTGCTCGCGCTGACGTCCAATGACGAAGTCAACACCCTGACCGCCATGCGCTTCGCGGACATCTTCGGGCGCGCGAACGTGTTCCAACTGCCGCTGCAAAACGCGGCGGCCTCCCGCCAGGACATGGCCCTCGAGCGGCACCACGTCGGGCGCGAGTTGTTCGGCAAGACGATCACCTACGGCTACCTGCAACACCGCTTCGAGCAAGGCGCGGTGATCAAAGCCGTCAAGCTGACAAACGAGTTCCCCTACGAGGCGTTCCGCCGCTACTACACCAGCTCGGCGGTGCCGCTGTTCCTGGTCGAGGAATCCGGCAAGCTCACGATCCTGACGGCCGAGAACAGCGTGCGCCCCCGCGCCGGACAAACGCTGATCGCGCTGGTCGACCCGGCCATCGACAGCACGCCGACGCGCACACCCGACCGCGCGTCGATGGACGAGAAGGCAGCCGACGCGGATGAAGATCGCAGGGCCGCCTTAACGGTTTTGCAACGTTTCCAGGATCGTGCTTTAATCGACTCGACCGGCGCGCACACAATTCGCCGGTCGAGCAGTCCCGGATCCCCGGTGCGCAGGCACGGGCGGGCTGCTCTCCGTACGCACGCATTTACGGCATGGCCGAGGTTTGACCGGAGCCTGGGCGCGGGCTACAATGACCGGGCGCCCGTCGTAATGCGACCATCGTGGAGGAAACCGTGAGCGGCTGGGAAGACAAGTATGTGATCGGCCTCACGGGCAATATCGCAACTGGCAAAAGCCTGGTGCGGCGCATGTTGGAGCATCTCGGTGCCTACACCATCGACGCCGACAGCCTGGCGCATCAGACGATGGCCCCCGGCGCGCCGGCCTATAAGCCGGTCGTCAGCATGTTTGGCCGCTGGATCCTGGACGCCGATGGACGCATCGACCGCTCGAAGCTGGGCGCCGTGGTGTTCTCGCACCCGGAGGCGCTGGCCCGCCTGGAGGCGCTCACCCACCCGATCGTCGGGCAGGCCGTCCAGATGTTGATCAGGCGGTCGAAGCACCGCGTGATCGTGGTCGAGGCGATCAAGTTGCTGGAGAGCGACCTCGCAGAGGTGGTGGACGCGGTATGGGTCGTCAACACCAGCGAGGAGCAGCAGATCGAGCGCCTCGTCAAGAAGCGCGGCATGTCCGAGGAAGAAGCGCGTAAGCGCGTGCGGGTGCAGAACCCGCAGGCGGACAAGCTCGCTCGCGCCGACGTGATCATCGACAACAGCCGCACGCCGGAAAACACCTGGAAACAGGTCCGTACCGCGTGGTCGCGCATTCAGGGCGCCGCCGAGGAGGAAACGGCCCACGCGCTCGTGCAGCGCGTCGAGGTCAAGCCCGCGCCGCGCACCGCCGCGCCAGAGGCGGGCAAGCTGACGTTCACCTCGCTCGACATCGTGCGGGGCATGGCGCACAACGCGCACCTGATCGCGGGCCTGTTGCGCCTGCGCACCGGCTACGAGCCGACGCGCGAGGAGGTGATCCGCGCGTTCGGGGAGAAGTCGTATATGATGGCGATGGCGGACGGCAAGCCCGTCGGCCTGATCGGCTTCCTGGTGGAGAACCTCGTCACGCGCGTCGACGAACTGCTGGTGGTCAAGCAGGCCCCGGTCGCGCCGGTGGCGGGCGCGCTGACGCAGGCCGTCGAGAACGCCTCACAGATCGGAAGAGCGTCGTGTAGGGAAAGAGTGTAGGATA